>JBLHFB010000001.1:0-25169 GCA_047614865.1 Gammaproteobacteria bacterium
CTGTGAAATGCTCCGCGAAGGCAGCCTAGATATCGAAAGCATTGGCTTTAAATTAGGCTTCACAGAGCGACGCAGTTTCACTCAAGCATTCCAAAAGTGGCAAGGACAAACTCCGTCCAGCTACCGCAAGAAAGCTGCCACTAAAAATCCAGACCGTTAAATCTGCAACTCATTGACCTCAAAATGCCACGACGTTGGCGGCCGGGGTCAAGATCGTCTGCCCGCATTATGCAATGATGCGCTCACCCAATAAACAGCATACGGCGAGAAGCACAGATGGCCAAAACACCAATCACCCACGCACTTATATCCGGTGGCGCCAGCGGACTAGGCAATGGCCTAGCTTGCCGTTTACTTAAACGCGGAAGCCATGTCAGCATCCTCGATTTACGAATCAGTAACGACTATCGCCAAGCCTTAGACACGGCAGCCAAGCTGGGTGGTAGCCGCTGGAGTTACTTTGAAATCAACATTACCGACGCAGGTGTCGTTCAGACCGCCGTTAACAAAGCGATTACAGAGTTTGGGGCCATTCAATTAGCGATTAATTCCGCTGGCATTGCGGTTAACAGAATTCTGGCCGACACCACCGTCGATGACTTTCAACGCGTCATCAATATCAACCTGGTTGGCAGCTTCAACTTTGCCAAAGCGGTATTGCCCACCATGGAACCGGGAGCACGCTTTGCCCTGCTCGCATCCATGGCCGGCTTTGTTGGCAACTACGGATACAGCGCCTACAGCGGTTCAAAATTTGGAGTGGTTGGTCTCGCTCACACTCTGCGCAATGAATACGAACCGCATGGAATTCACGTTAGCTGCATTTGCCCACCTGAAGTGAAAACACCGATGGTGGAAGCCGAACATGTCAGCGGCGACCCAGTCAGCTTAGATCTTAAAAAGATAGCCGGATCACTCGAATCAGATGACGCCTGCGACCAAATATTGAAAGGAATCGACCAAGGAAAATGGATTGTTGTTCCTGGGTACAGAGCGAAGCTTCTGGCGTTCGTGGCTCGCCACTTACCCGGAACCTTTACATTCTTTGGTCTTGTCGCGGTTAAAGCGACGATGAAGAAACACCATCGCCTGCCGTAACCGTCAGCAACAATCTCGACTAGTAGCCTAGCTAGGAACCCCAGAATTCTCCACCAAAGTGACGGGCAAGCTTGGGGATAAACATAGCCTCAAAACCATGCAATTCGCCATATTGGGGCCGAAGTTTGGCATACGCTTATCTAAAGGCTGCCTTCTAATAGGAACCGCGCTAACCGCTAGAGCAAATCGTTCAGCTCGTCAGACGCAATACTTTCCGCAGCTCGCGACGAAGTAGTACCTTGCCCCGCACCACCTGCTGTCTCTAACACCAAAACCTCACCTGCCGGAATCACCTCTCGGCCCATACCTTTTAAGGTTAGGCCATTTTTGATGTAGACCTTGGCGGGAGCGCCTGCTTCGCCGCCATCTCGGCCGCGAGGTGGGTGGCCAATACGGTCGAACATTTTGGATACGGCGAAGGCTTCACCTTGGGCGTGGGCGAATTCCATTACTTGGCCTAGCCCGCCACGATATTGCCCTGCCCCTGCTGATCCGGCCTTGAATTCTTTACGCCATATAATCAGTGGTGAGGTGCTTTCGGTGACTTCGACCGAGGTGCTTTTTACCCCCGATGGAAACGCAGTACACGATAAGCCGTCTTTCGCTGGGCGTGCGCCGGTGCCGCCGGTGTAGAAGGCGTTTACGACGAACGGTGCGCTTTGGCTGCCTTCGATTACACCTTTCCCGCCGAGGAATACGGGACCGAATAGGCATGACGACCCTTCGGCGGGCACTTGTCCTTTTAGCGGTATGGCAAGGCAACCGAGTACAACGTCGGGGAGCATTTGTCCTATAGCGTGACGTGCCGAAACCGCGGCGGGCCGTGTGGCGTTAAGAATGCAGCCTTCGGGCGCGGTAACGTTGACGACCGCTAGTGAACCGGCGTTATTGGGAATGTCATTGCCGACCACACAACGCACACCAAACGAGGCGTAGGCTTGACTGTAGGTCAGCGGCACATTGATGCCGCGGCTGCTCATGGGCGAGCTGCCGGCAAAATCAACATCAATACCATCGTGAGTAATTGTGACTTTGGCGCACAGCTCGATCGGCTGGTCGTAGCCGTCTACGGTCATGCTGTAGTGTGAGCTGCCTTGTGGCAGCTTGCGAATTTCTGTGAGCATCGCATCACGCGAGTGATTGATGATGATCTTGGCGACGGTTTGTAAGTCGCGTAGCTCAAACTCTTTCATCATCGCAACGAGGCTTTCTGAGCCGGAGTAGTTGCACGCAACCAGCGAATGTAAGTCGCCTACCGCGGCAAGTGGATCACGAACATTGGCTCGTAGAATGTCCAGCAAGGTTTCGTTTGTCTGTCCTGCTTTTTTCAAGAATCCCATTGGGATATTCAAACCTTCTTCAAACACTTGCCGGCCGTCGGGACCAAAGCCCAAACCACCAATATCGGCAATATGTGTGGTGGCGGCGAATAACGCCACGGCTTGGCCTTGATGGAATACTGGGGTGACCACGGTAAAGTCGTTTAGGTGTCCGGTGCCGTACCAAGGGTCATTGGTTAGCAACACGTCGCCTTGCACGAGGCTTTCGATTGGGAATTTATCTAAGAAGAAACCGACACTGGCGGCCATCGCGTTAACGTGGCCCGGTGTGCCGGTTACTGCTTGGGCGAGCATTTGCCCTTGGGTGTCGAACACGCCACAAGACAAGTCGCCTGCTTCGCGAACCGTGGTTGAGAACGCGGTGCGAATCAGCGTTTGTGCCTGCTCTTCTACAATTGCTAAGAGCCGATCCCAAATGATTTGCTGGTGAATCGCGTTGAGTGCATTGCTCATGATGCTTCTCCTTTGCGGGTCAGCACAATGTAGGTTTGTGGATCAACTCTTACATCAAACGATGAAGTAACAACCGTCGTAGTTTGGTCTTCGGTAATCAGCGCTGGACCGCTAAGCTGGCAACCGGCCTGCAAGCTGTTTCGCGAATACACCGGCACGCTTACACGCCTGCCTAAGGCAGGATCGAATAACGATTGGTGGCTGATCGGTTTTGGCTTGTTCGCTGTATCAGGCTGAGTCGCTACAGTGGGGATATTGTCTTGTACTGACGACGAAACGGTTAGCGTCCAGCTCAATACCTCGACATCAATACCGGCAATAACTTGGCCGTATAGCTGACGATAAACCGACTCAAACGCGTCACGTAATACTTGGCCGTGTTGGTCGGCGTAATCTTCAATCGGCAAATTCACCGCAACCTCATGGCCTTGGCCGACATATCGCATATATGCTTGACGGGTTTCGGTTACCGCCGCACCGCTTCTGCTGGCTTGACTTACCACGGCAAGCGCTTCGTTACGCATCTCGTTGGTTAGCTGATTGATTTGAGATGCATCGAAGATGGACAGCAGTTGATGACGACTCCGCACCACTTCATAAGCGACTGGCGCCAACAAGAAACCAACTGCCGAACCCACGCCTGCATCGGTAGGCACAATCACAGTTTTAATCCCGAGTTTTTCAGCCAAGCGCGCGGCGTGTAAAGGCGCGGCACCGCCAAAGGCGACCATTGAGCGTGCGGCTAAATCCATACCAAACTCAGAGGCATGGGCGCGAGCGGCAGCTGCCATGTTTTCGTCGACCACCTCGCTGATTCCTAAGGCGGCGGTGTCGGTATCTAAGCTCAACGGCTTAGCGATTTCTACATCGATGGCTTGGCTCGATTTCTCGGCTTGCAGGCTAAACGCACCACCGGCAAACGATTCGGTTACTACTCGGCCCAAATGGACATCGGCATCGGTCACTGCCGGACGCGTTCCGCCAAGGCCATAAGCCGCAGGGCCAGGCTCTGAACCGGCGCTTTCGGGGCCAACCTGAATACGTTTTAGCTTGTCGACATGAGCGATAGAACCACCACCCGCGCCGATCTCAACCATTTCAATTACCGGAATACGCACCGGCAAGCCACTGCCTTTTTTGAAGCGATACACGCGGTCCACTTCAAAGCTGCGAGAGGTTAGCGGTTCAAAGTTGTTAATCATGCACAACTTGGCGGTGGTGCCGCCCATATCAAATGAAAGTAAGTCTTGGATGTCGGATTGGATCGCCACGTCGCGGGCCAGAATCGCACCGCCAGCGGGGCCCGACTCAACTAAGCGAATTGGAAATTTAGCGGCGGTATCTAAGGTGCATAAACCGCCGCCCGATGTCATTAACAAGAACGGGCAAGCGTAGCCCAAGCCTTGTAGCTCGCCTTCTAGACGATGCAGGTAACGAGACATCAGCGGGCGAACGTAGGCGCTGGCTGTGGCGGTCGACAGGCGTTCATACTCGCGAATTTCTGGGCAAACCTGGGAGGCGAGCGTGATCGACAAATCGGGACGCAAACGCTGCAATAAATCGGCGGTTTGCTGCTCGTGCATTGGGTTGGCATAAGCGTGCAAATAACCTATTGCGACACTCTCGATCTCGTATCGGTCCAACACTGAAATTGCATCATGAATGGTAGATTCGTCCAGTGGTTTGAGCACGTTACCGCGCCAGTCCATTCGCTCGCTAATCGGTAGTCGCAAATACCGTGGTACCAATGGCTTTGGCCGGTCTATATTGATGTCGTATTGCTCAAAGCGATCTTCGTGAGCCATTTCTAAAGCATCACGATGGCCTTCGGTCGTCAGCAATGCAGTTTTCGCACCACGGCGTTCAATCAAAGCATTGGTTGCCAGCGTGGTACCGTGAATAATCAGCTCCACATCCGCAGGCTGCAAGCCCGCCTGCCCCATCACTTTACAAATGCCCGCCAACACCGCCTCGCCCGGATGAGCATAGGTGGTTAACACTTTGGTGGTAACGCGTTGCCCCGTTGGGAGCTGCAATACAACGTCAGTAAAGGTGCCGCCAATATCGACAGCTAAACGGGCTTGGTTCTGCGGTGATGTCACGTGGGATGCTCAGTTATTGGGGTGTTTGATAAGCCTACAGTTTAATCGTCTGTATGAGTTTCAGGCATAATAATTGCTACCTCTCAACAAAGCTCATCGATGAAAAATATCCCCCTAATTGCTACGGCATTATTATGCTTCGCCCTGTTTGGCTGTTCTGGTTCTGGCGCTCCCGAAATCACCGATGGCTGGGTGCGTCTCGCACCGCCTAATGCCAAAGTAAACGCTGGCTATGTCGCGATAGACAACCCCAGCGACTCGACCCTTGAATTAGTTGCGGGCAGCGCCGAAGGCTACGAGCGCCTTGAGCTGCATATGATGCGTATGAATGGCGGCAATATGATTATGCGTCAGGTGGACTCGTTCTCTATTCCAGCCAGAGGCAGCTTAACTTTGTCTCCAGGCAGCGATCATCTAATGCTGATAGCCCCGAGTGAAACCCGCAAAGAGGGTGACGTTGTGAAGATTGTTTTGCAGGTCAAAGCTGCAGATGGAAGCGTTACAACGCTGCCTTACCCGTTCACTGTTCGCCGAAACTAGGCAGCGCATCCAATGACAGCAGTTAGCCCACCCAAACACGCGATCGCGTTCATCCTGATTACTGTGTTCTTGGATACAGTCAGCTTTGGGCTAATTATTCCAGTGATGCCACAGATCATGATGGAGATCACCGGCAAGCCTGCTTCCGACGCAGTCGCTGTGGCGGGCTTGCTGATGTTTGTGTTCGCGATTATGCAGTTCTTTGCGATGCCGATATTGGGCAGCCTATCTGACCGTTTCGGTCGCCGCCCTGTTCTGCTTTTGTCGCTAGCGGCGTTTGTGGTGGATTACATTATTATCGGCTTTGCCAATTCGCTGTGGCTGCTGTTTGCGGCGCGCGCCATTGCGGGCGTTTGCGGCGCAACCCACGCGATGGCGAGCGCCTACATTGCCGACGTTGCCCCACCAGAGAAGCGCTCACAGTATTTTGGTTACATCGGCGCCGCATTTGGGCTCGGCTTTGTTATTGGCCCTGCACTTGGTGGGCTGCTAGGTGACATCGGGTCACGTATTCCGTTTTTTGTCGCCGCTGGAGCAGCGTTCACAAACTTAGTTTACGGCTATTTTGTATTGCCAGAAACATTGCTACCGGAAAACCGTCGCGAGTTCTCCTGGAGGCGTGCTAACCCAGTGGGCTCGATGGTAACGATCGGCAAGTTTCCATTATTGTTCGGCTTATTCGCAGTACTGTTTTTGATGCAAGTTGCTCACGACTCACTGCCGTCTGTTTGGACGTGGTACACGATTGAGAAGTTTGACTGGAGCGAGCGCCAAATAGGCGCTTCATTAGCGCTGGTGGGAATTTGTAATTTCGTTGTGATGGGCTTCTTAAACGGACCTATATCAAGGCGTTTAGGCGAAAAAAACACCGCGGTAACAGGTTTACTAATGGGCGCTACTGGGTTTTTCGGCTTTGCCTTTGCTAGCCAAGACTGGCACTTGTTGCTGTGGATTGTTCCATTTGCTTTTATGGGGCTCGCTACTCCCAACATTAATTCAATCATGGTGGGTAAAACAGCCTCCAATGCTCAGGGCGAGCTTCAAGGTATACGTGGGTCATTGGCAGCGGTGTCGATGATAATTGCCCCGCTGTTCATGACGCAGTTGATGGCGTTTTTCTCGTCTGACAGCGCTCCGTTCTATTTTCCTGGAGCGAGTTACGCTACCGCAGGAAGCTTAATGTTCATCGGCTGTATATTGTTCGTTATCACTCTAAGACGCTTGAATCGCTTGAGCTAAGCCCTCTGCTAGGTCGCACTACAGCGTCGCATGCTGTATCCTGCGCCATCCCGTCACCCCCGACGGGTTTCCCCCAATTACCGAGACCGCCATGAACTTTGAATCATTAGGCCTTTCTCCTCGTATTCTTGAAGCTGTTAAAGCCAAAGGTTACGATACTCCGTCGCCAATTCAAGCCCAAGCCATACCCGCAATCCTGGCTGGCAAAGACGTAATGGCTGCCGCTCAGACTGGCACAGGCAAAACAGCTGGTTTTACATTGCCTCTTTTGGAGCTGCTGTCGAAAGGCGAGCGTCCACGTCCGAATCAAGTTCGCGCTTTAGTACTCACCCCAACACGTGAGTTAGCCGCACAGGTTGCTGAAAGCGTTGAAACTTACGGTAAGAATTTACCGCTCAAGTCTGACGTTGTTTTTGGCGGCGTTAAAGCTAACCCACAAATGCAACGCCTACGCGGCGGTGTTGACGTATTGGTAGCAACTCCTGGCCGCTTGTTGGACTTGTACAACCAGAATGCTATTCGTTTCAATCAACTAGAAATACTCGTCTTAGACGAAGCCGACCGCATGCTGGATATGGGCTTTATCAACGATATCAAAAAAATTATTGCCTTGCTGCCATCGAAACGCCAGAACCTATTGTTCTCCGCAACGTTCTCTGATGACATCCGTAAGCTGGCGCGCACCTTCATCAACAACCCTATTGAAGTTTCGGTTGCTCCCGCTAACAGTGCAGCCACGACCGTTAAGCAGTGGATCGTGCCGGTCGACAAGCGCCAAAAACCGGCCCTACTTGCCGCAATGATCCAAGAAAACAACTGGCAACAGGTGTTGGTATTTATGCGCACCAAACACGGCGCCAACAAGCTGGTTAAGCAACTAGAAGTAGCTGGTATTAAGTCTGCAGCTATCCACGGCAATAAAAGCCAAGGTGCTCGTACACGAGCGCTTAAAGAATTTAAGGCAAGTGAAATTCAAGCGCTAGTTGCGACTGATATCGCCGCGCGTGGGATTGATATTGATCAACTTCCACAAGTAGTAAATTTTGAGCTGCCCAATGTTTCAGAAGACTATGTTCACCGTATTGGCCGTACAGGCCGTGCCGGCGCTAGTGGCCAAGCCGTTTCGCTAGTTTGTGCCGATGAATATCCGGAGCTAGCAGGTATTGAACACCTCACACAATCAATCATCGAACGGGTTTATCACGACGATTTCTACCCGGAGCATGAACTTCCAGAGTCACGCTTAGACCGCAAGCCGCCCAAAATTAAGGGCCCCAAAAGAGCGAGTCAAGGCCATTCCGATGGTCAACGCCGTCCCGATGGGCACAACACCCGTTCTGGTCGTTCTGGCCAAAGCCCTGCCCGTAGTGGTGGTGGCGGCGGACGTGGGCGCGGTGGTGCGGGTGGCAATAGCGGGACTGGTGGTAATCCACGTCGCCAAGGCGGCGGTGGTAACACCAACGGAAACAAGTAGAGCCAGTACGAATGCCTTCCACTGAACGTATCGCGGTACTGGTTGATGTGCAAAACATCTATTACACCACCCGCGATGCGTTTGGCCGAGCGTTCAACTACCGAACATTCTGGAAGTCGTTAAGCGAGCAAGGCGAGATTGTTGTCGCCAACGCTTACGCCACTGATAAAGGCGACGACGGACAACACAAGTTTCAATCAGCACTTCGCCACATTGGCTTTAACGTTAAGTTAAAACCCTATATCCAACGAGCTGATGGTTCAGCGAAGGGGGATTGGGATGTTGGCATCACGATTGATGCGATGGAGGCTGCCGCTCAAGTCGACAAGCTGATTTTACTATCCGGCGATGGCGACTTTGATCTGCTGCTTCAGCATGTCGCTGCAAAGCATGGAATATCGACCGAAGTGTATGGTGTCCCGTCTTTAACCGCGAATAGCCTTATTCAGTCTTGCGCAGTGTTCCACCCTATCAGCGAAGATCTACTGCTTTAAGCAATCAAGCTTCTTGCGCCTGTATCTGAGCGACAAGACAAACCATTTCGGCATAAAAAAAGGCGAAGCATAAGCTTCGCCTTTTTTAGCATTTAACAGCTACAACCTATAGAGGTGTAATGTTTTCTGCTTGTGGGCCTTTTTCGCCTTCAGTTACTGTGAAAGTAACTTTTTGGCCTTCAGCAAGGGTTTTGAAACCAGAGCCAACGATAGCGCGGAAGTGAGCAAACACGTCTGGGCCATTTTCTTGAGCGATAAAACCGAAGCCTTTAGCTTCATTGAACCATTTAACTGTGCCAGTTACTGTAGACATTTTGGAAATCCTGTACGTAGATCAAAGTAATTAAGTTTGACGAATCAAACTAGAGTTTCGCTAAAAGGTTTGCAATTACTTATGAACAGCAGGACGACAATGTGGCGAACCACAAGGCCAAAGCGTAAAACATAAAAAATGGACAAAAACTCAAGCTCGGCGGCATTATATAGAGTCTTCCTCCAATGTCAAAGCATTTACTACTGTCTGTCGTATAGTTATCTATCGATAAACCAGATACGCCAATAAGCCTACACTTCCCAGAACGCAAGTCACAACAACAAACGGCCAGTAATGCAGCTTGTTAAGTCGTGCATCTGTAATGCTAAAGCCAATCGCGATCACTGCGGCAATAATTAAATCAACAGCAATCTGCCTTGCGCCCCAACTGGCTAGCCCCTCTTCAAATAGGCTGACATAGCCGGTCTGCATTAATACGTGTGCCGTCAAGGGGGAGAAAGCAACGAGTGCTATTGAGCTTAGGGCTAAACGCAGTGACATTAGTGGCCCTCTGTTGATGAAGGGCAACAGTGTTGTTGATACGCTGAATTCAATCAATTACCTCCGGGGTAATCGTTTCGCTACTAAAATAGGTAATACTGGCGCCATGACTACTAACAGCGAATTTGGACGACTCCTTAAAGAGTGGCGCAGCCTACGCAACTTAAGCCAACTAGACCTATCGGTTGATGCGGGAATTTCACAACGCCATATAAGCTTTTTAGAGTCTGGCCGCTCAAAGCCAAGCCGTGAAATAATCCTGTTGCTAGCCGAAGTATTGAATTTACCACTGCGCGAACGTAATGCGATTCTCCTAGCCGCAGGCTACGCGAGCGTCTACCAGCAACGCGATCTCTCGTCATCCGAGATGCAGGCGATTAGGCAGGCGCTGGAACTTACTCTGCGCCATCACGAGCCCTACCCTGCTCTAGTAGCTGATCGCGATTGGAATATGCTGATGGCCAACAATTCCATGCAGAAAGTATTCGGTTTGTTCGGAAATTTGGATGCGCTGTGGAAAGAAACTTGTCCAGACGGTGCGAAGAACGTACTAAGACTCACATGCCATGAAAACGGCCTGAGAAAGTACTGTGACAACTGGGAAGAGCTGGGGCCGATGCTGCTTATGCGTTCGCGGCGCGAAGCAAACTTGCAAGGCAATGCCGAGCTAAATGCGATGCTTGATGAAATCGCAACCTGGCCGGGGATTCCAGACAGCTGGACACGTTTGGATATTCAACACGCGGCCCCGCCAATTATCCCGATGAGCATCACCCAAGGAGGCCTAACGATTAAGCTGTTTTCGCTTATATCCACCTTTGGGACAGCTCATGACGTGACCGCAGAAGAACTACGGGTTGAATGCTTCTTTCCAGCCGACGAGCGCAGTAAGCAACTGATTACTGCGCTGGCCGGCTAGACTCGCCCAAGATAGCCCGCTGCGGCCTATGCCCCACCTAGGCGATCTATACGCGTCTGCAACATTGCTTTGCGCCCAGGATCGTCTGAGACGTTCTTAAGCCGCTGGAACAACCTTGCTGCATCTTCACGCAAACCCGCTTCTTGAAGCTGAATCGCCGACTCAAAGCGAGCAGTTTGTGCCCATTGATCCATTGAAAACGGATCGAGCTGGCCTGCTGACAATAAGTAATGATGTGCCGCCTCCAAATGCAGGTCCACACCCTTGTATGAGTCTGCAAGCCAAAAGTGCAGCTCACGACGGCGTTGGTCATCTAAGTCACGCTTTTCTAGCTGATTAAGAAAGTTGATTGCCGAGGTGTGTTCACCCGCTGCTTGGAAATCAAAAATAACCTGCATTAGCCGATCGCCCTGCTGAGAATCCAACTGAGAGTTCTCTTCAAGAATTTGCTGCATTGCCAAATGTCCTGCGCCCGCTTTACCAGCTAGCACCAAGACCCGCGCTCGTCGCATCTGCCAGTTAAGCCGTGAAGTACCTTCTGGAGGCTCAGCTAGGCTATCCATTAGCCGTGACGCGTCGGCTATTTGCTGGCTATTGAGGAGATACTCGACTAAGTCGTAGCGGACATCCAGAGGCAGGTTAGCCAAATCGGAAAAGCTACCGGAATCGAGTAATAGCCGCTTCAGAATCAAGCCACCCTTTTTCGCGCTTAACAGCCGCTTGCTGAATAACCGGAAAGCATCATCACTGTCGTCGCCACCGTTGGTAGCCAACGCCAATAAAGCAGCCAATGCAGGACCACGCTTCCACTCGCTGATCGCAGAAAATTTATCGTCGCTGGATCTATTCTTGAGGTTGCTGCCGTTTAGCATCATGTGTCCGGCACGCACTAGCGCATCCAGATACCACGTATCTTCTACACGAAGCAACGATTCGCCATGCAGATCTAGCGGCGCGAGAACTACCGCCTTGAGTATTGCTTCGGAGGCCGCTATTGGGTGAGTGAGCTGAACAGCCGCTTCATGAGCAAGGATTGCTGCACTCTTACGCCAGTCCGGGGCGTTCTCGCTGTTGTCAGCAACTTGTAGCGCATTACTAAGAACAGCCAAGGCCGCGACTCTCTGAGACTCCGGAGTAGCCGTCCTACGCTCAAACTGTTCACGCAGCTGCGCCACACCTTTTGCTAGCTGTGCTTCTGGATAGCCGTCTAGTTGTAGTAACCGCCATGCATCTTCATAGCGCTTGTCATACAGCGCGACTCGCGCTTCTAGGCGGTCAAGCGCTCCTAGCGAACGTGATACGTAGTCACGAGGAAAGCGTTGAATCCCCGGCCGAATTTGGCTGCGCTTATTTGAATGCTCGTAGTCCGTGACGTATAAAGACGAGGCCACCTGGGCTTCAGAATATAGCGCCTCTTCAAGAAACGCCTTAATCAGCTGGCGCCGCCATGTAGGCAACCAGTCAGCTTGCTGCTGACGAAGAATGACTTGCGGCGTACCCTGCCCACTGGCCGTTGCCCAAATGGCGTTACGGAGCAATGCTCTCGCTTCGGTAGGCTTACCAATGGCCATAAGCCCTTCGGCGCGTTGTGAAATCGCCCAGTAGCGATATTCCGCCGCGGCATTGCTGGGAATAACCGCTAACAAATCTAGCGCTTCATTCCAGTTGCCTAAACTACGACTCACTTCAATTTGCCTACTCTGCCAGACTTGCCATCCAGAGATGTCTTCTTCAGAACGTGGCCGGTATTGCTCAAGCAGCTTGACTGCCAGCTGGCCGGCTCCAACCTGAGACAGAGCACTCAACTCGTCTATAGTCGTACCCGCGCCGCTGGACAGGGGTGTTAGCGAAAAAGCGGCTGCAAATAAAAGCGTGAAGGAATGTCTCATAGCGAGAAACTATCTCATTGGCTAAGGCTGAATACAATCGACAACTGCAGCCTGGGATGTCCTGATGGCGAAACCAAAAACGGGCCAGCAATGCTGACCCGTTTTTGTTGACACAAGGTAAAGAAAGCTCTCTACAAAGTGGCTGTTTACAGTTTTTCCTTAATACGTGCTGCTTTACCGCGTAATGCGCGCAAGTAATAAAGTTTAGCGCGACGCACTTTACCGCGACGCTTAACCTGAATTTCTCCGATTTGCTGAGAGTACGTTTGGAACGTACGCTCAACGCCTTCGCCGTTAGAAATCTTGCGAACTGTAAACGCAGAGTTCAAACCGCGGTTGCGCTTAGCGATGCAAACACCTTCAAACGCCTGAAGACGCTCACGGTTACCTTCTTTTACTTTAACTTGAACTACAAGCGTGTCGCCAGCGCCAAAGTTAGGTATTTCGCGGGTCATTTGTTCTTGTTCAATTGCTTGAATGATGTTGCTCATCGTTTCAACCTCAGTTTGCTGTACGCCTCTCGGCGTTCAATTCCAAATTTAATTCTGTGTATCAATCTCGTTCAAGGCTGCACGAAGGCGTTTTCCTTGGACGCTGCTTGCGGGCCATGCTCGCAAACAGTTATCAATTAGGTCCGGCCTCAGCACTTGCGTGCGTTCAACTCGGGTTTGGTAACGCCAAGCTTCAATCGCCTGATGATTACCACTCTTGAGCACTTCTGGAATGCTCTGCCCTTCATACTGCTCGGGTCGCGTGTAGTGAGGGCAATCTAGCAGTCCGTCTGAAAACGAGTCTTGCTCTGCCGACTGCTTATCCCCCAATACTTCAGGAACCAAGCGGCCTACCGCGTCCATCACAACCAGTGCGGCTAACTCGCCACCGCTGAGGACATAGTCGCCGATAGAGATTTCCTCATCGACTAAAGTATCCAGCACTCGCTGGTCTACCCCTTCATAACGACCACATAGCAAAACCACGTGCTCGCTTTTACTTAACGCTTTTGCCAATTCATGCGTGAGTGGTTTGCCCTGAGGGCTCATATATACCACTTTCGCTTTGCCATTTTTAGCAACGTCTTGCAACGTTGCCGCCAACGGTTCTGGCTTCATCACCATTCCGGGGCCACCGCCATAAGGCCGGTCATCCACGGTGCGATGCTTGTCGGTTGTGTAGTCCCTAGGGTTCCACACTCCCAACTGCAGTATGCCGGCTTCGAAAGCTCGTCCTACTACCCCAGCTTTAGCAGATTGCTCCACCATCTCGGGGAACAAAGTGACGACATCAAATTTCACTTTGTTAAAAGTCTGCAGGCCAATCGACAGTTATAAGGCTGCTTTTTAGATCTACCGACTTAATAATTTCGCCAGTCACAAACGGTACTAAGCATTCGTCACCCTTGGGGCACTTAAGCACCAAGACGTCGTTCGCGCCAGTTTCCATCATCGACTTAACAACACCTAACGTTGCCGCTTCAGTGTTTACTACGTTTAGACCAACAAGGTCTGTCCAGTAGTATCCGTCTTCACTATGGTCAAGTGACGGCAACTCGTTTCTGTCTATCGCTATATCGCGAGCTACAAGCTCTCGCGCTTTATCTCGGTCGTCGAATCCGTCGACCTTGATAACAAAACCTAGGCCATGCGGCTTCCGGTTAGCGATTTCAAGTTGTTTCCAGTGGTTACCTGTTTCAATCCAGAGATTCTTATAACTAAGAACGTTCTCTGCAGGCTCAGTATGAGAAAACAACTTAACCCAACCCTTGATGCCGTATACGCCGCTAATGCGGCCAACAACAAGTGGTTGGGTTAGAGCTACGTCAACCATGACGCAGTTCCGACTTATGCCGCTACAACTGCCGCTTTGCGAGCGTCTTTAAGAAGCTTCGCAACGCGATCAGACGGCTGAGCGCCAGTACCGATCCAGTAGTCAACACGCTCTAAATTCACATTTAGAGTTTGCTCTTGACCACGGGCCATTGGGTTGAAGTAACCAACTTTCTCGATAAAACGGCCATCACGAGGATTGCGGCTATCGGTAGCAACAAGGTGATAGAAAGGATGTTTTAGCGAGCCACCGCGGGCTAGACGTATAGTAACCATGTAATAATAACGGGTTCAGACTTTAGAAGGGTGCGCATTGTACGTCAATAAACGGGAATGTGAAGCGCTTTTTTACCTAAGTTTTAGCTATCTAGGCGAGTACGAATTCAAGAACGAATTTAGAACCGAAATATCCCAGCGCCAACAAGCTGTATCCACCCACGGTGTACCGCACGGCGGTCTTTCCGCGCCAGCCGAGTTGACGCCGGCCGATTAAGAGAACCGCCATAACAATCCAAGCAAGTACAGTTAATACGGTTTTATGTATCAGATGCTGCCCAGCGAGGTCCTCGGTGAACGCCATTCCGCTAATTAAGGCTGCACTTAGAATCACAAAACCGAGCAGCAATAGGCGAAAAAGGTAAATTTCCATCGAGTCTAATGGAGGCAACGCCTCAGTCAGAATATTCTGTTTGCGTTGCTTAATCTGTGATTCCTGCAGTGCAAGCAAAAGCGCTTGCAAGGTGGCTAGCGAGAATAGCCCCAATGCCACAACAGACAACAGCACATGACCGCTAACGGCTAAAGGCACACTGTCAACAGCACCCTGATTGAGTCGACTGGCTTGCTCACCAAGAATTGCAATTATTGCTAGCGGCTGAAGGATCAATCCCAAACCGGCGTTTGAACGACTGCTCTTCGTACTGAGTAGTACCCCCACGGCACAGGCAGTGACTAATGACAAAGCGCGCAGAAGCTGAAAATCTATCGCTGCCGCCTCCAACCAAAACACCAGCAGACCAATGCAATGAGCCGCCAGTGCAATTGCAGACAGGCCACCGATTGACTCCGCCACTTGTTGATTAACAACAGAGCGTGCAAGGCGTGTAGAGGAAGTGGCATAAGCCGCGATTGCGACCAAAGCTAGAATAAAGCTGAGCATTGACAGATATTGGCATAACAACAGCTTGTGGCCAACCGCTATAATGTTTGCCACTCAAATTAAACCAGCGATAACGCTGAAATACAGATTCTTATGTTCGACAACTTAACCGACCGCCTCTCTTCCAGCCTACGTAAAGTTACTGGCCGCTCGCACATCAGCGAAGACAACATTAAGGAAGCCCTGCGTGAAGTTCGCATGGCGCTTCTCGAAGCGGATGTTGCTCTGCCAGTAGTTAAGGCCTTTATAGACCAAGTTAAAGCACGCGCGGTGGGTGCAGAAGTCGGCAAGGGGCTGGATGCCGGCCAAGCCTTCATTAAGATCGTTAATGAAGAGCTGACTAACGTTATTGGTGTAGCAAACGAGTCTCTCGACCTGCGTGCACAGGCTCCGGCAGTCATGCTGCTAGCCGGCCTCCAAGGCGCGGGTAAAACCACCACCACCGCCAAGCTTGCGCGCTTCTTAAAAGAGAAAGAAAAGAAAAAAGTGATGGTGGTTAGTTGTGACGTTTATCGTCCTGCCGCTATTGAACAGCTTAGAACGGTTGCAGAGCAAGTGGGCGCAACCTTCTTCCCAAGCAGCATTGACCAGAAGCCGATAGATATTGCCAAAGCGGCAATTGATGCCGCCCGTAAGCAGCATATCGATGTGCTCCTAGTTGATACCGCCGGCCGAATGCACGTCGACGGCGAGATGATGACCGAGATCAAAGATCTCCACGCGGCCATCAACCCGGTTGAGACGCTCTTTGTCGTTGACAGTATGACCGGCCAAGATGCCGCGATTACCGCAAAAGCCTTTGACGATGCGCTGCCGCTAACGGGCGTGATCCTTACAAAAACTGATGGCGATGCACGCGGCGGCGCAGCGCTGTCTATTCGGCATATCACGGGCAAGCCAATCAAGTTCTTGGGGGTTGGCGAAAAAGTAGATGCGCTCGAACCATTCCATCCAGATCGCCTAGCTTCTCGCATTTTGGGTATGGGCGACATCATGTCGCTAATCGAAGATGTTGAAGCCAAAGTCGACACGCAAAAAGCCGAGCGCCTCGCTAAGAAAATCACCTCGGGCAAAGGCGGCTTCTCGCTTGTCGATATGCGCGACCAGCTAGAACAAGTTAACAATATGGGCGACATCGGCGGCTTGCTAAGCAAGATGCCGGGGATGGCTGGAATGGCCAAGCAGATGGCGGCTCAAGTCAATAACAAAGACATTTCCCGCCAAATTGCGATCATCAATTCAATGACCAAGAAAGAACGCCGCAATGCCGAACTCATCAAAGGCTCTCGTAAACGGCGTATTGCTGAAGGTTCTGGTCTGCAAATCGTAGACGTGAACCGCGTGCTTAAACAGCACAAGCAAATGGAAAAAATGATGAAGAAAATGGGCGGCGGCGGAATGGCCAAAATGATGCGCGGAATGGGCGGCATGGTGGGTCAAATGCCAGGCGGAATGCCCAGTGGTGGCCAAGACGGGCTGCCTGGGCCGGGCAGTAAGCTTGGCGCTGGGGGCTTAGGTGCCAATGGCCTTCCACCACTAGGCAATAAAGACGATAAGGGTAAGTTTCCCTTCTAGTTTGCCGCCTTAGCTAAAGGTCGCATTTAGCTTACGTAGTTCTTCCGCTGAAAAGCCCGCCTCTGCGCGGGCTTTTTCGTTCATGGGAAGCTTTACTTGGGTGTCGTACTCAGCCAACAACTCTAGAAAGTAGCTTTCGTGGTCTAGCCCGCGCTGCTGGCAAAGAAACTGATACCAGTGCGAGCCAATTTCAACGTGGCGCACTTCTTCGGCAAGAATCACTTTCAACACCGCAACCGTTTCCGGGTCATTGGCCCCTGTTAGGCGACGAATCATCCCCGGAGTTACGTCGAGACCACGTGCCTCTAACACGCGCGGCACTAAGGCCATCCTAACTAGCACATCATGGTCAGACCTTACCGCCATGTCCCACAGTCCGTTGTGCGCTCGATAATCACCATAGCTACAGCCCATCAGCGCCATGCGATCAACTAACAAAGAGAAGTGGCGAGCTTCGTCCCACGCTACTGATAACCAATCAACATAATACTGGGTTGGCATGTCACGGAATCGGTAGCAGGCATCTAAGGCAAGATTAATTGCGTTGAATTCGATATGAGCTACGGCATGGCACATCGCCGCCCTGCCCGCTTGGGTGCCTAATCCGCGATGAGGAACATCTCGAGGATCAATAAGCTCTGGCTTTATCGGTCGGCCTGGGGCGGCGAAAGGAACAACTGGCAAATGCGGCTGAGAGAAGTCGGGAACGGCAGCTGACTGATAAAGCTGATCAATCAAGGCTCGCTTTACTAGAGGCTCTGTCGCCATTAGAGCAGCGTAGACAGCCTCAAAGTAGCTCATCGAAGCCTGAGCGCTAGAGACTGTCTAAACCGCGCGCGAGGTCTTCAATAATGTCGTCGCTGTGCTCTAGACCAACCGATAGGCGAACTAGACCTTCGGTAATACCAGT
Source organism: Gammaproteobacteria bacterium (assembly GCA_047614865.1). Lineage (GTDB taxonomy): Bacteria > Pseudomonadota > Gammaproteobacteria > JAPPPA01 > JAPPPA01 > JBLHFB01. Next base: position 17,830 of record JBLHFB010000001.1, read on the forward strand.
GCGGAGCTTTTCTGCTTCTGTAACTCGACCATGTGTGGTGGTCGCCGGATGAGTAATGGTGCTGCGTGTATCGCCAAGGTTAGCGGTGATCGACAACATGTCAGTGGCATCAATCACCGACCAGGCCGCCGGCCTGCCGCCATTAACTTCAAACGACAGTATCGCCCCAGAGCGACTTTGCTGCTTAGCAGCCAGTTCGCGCTGCGGATACCCTTTAGCGCCGGGGTAGTTGACCTTGCTAACTTGGGGGTGCACTTCTAGCCATTCGGTAACTCGTTGTGCGTTGTCGCTCTGAGCATTCATGCGCAGAGACAAAGTCTCTAGGCCTTTTAGGAACGTCCACGCGTTAAACGGGCTCATGCTTGGGCCAGTAGTCCGAATAAACTTGCGCACCACTTCTTCGGTTTCTGCTGTTGCACCGCAAATAGCGCCACCAATGCAGCGGCCTTGGCCGTCAATATATTTGGTTGCCGAATGAATCACGTAATCGGCACCAAAATCAATTGGGTTCTGCAGCACAGGGGTGCAAAAGCAATTGTCGACCACTAAAACTGCACCCGCATCACGAGCTATCGATGCTAGCTGGCGAATGTCGCCTATTTCACAAGTGGGATTACTCGGCGTCTCCAAGAACAACATCTTAGTGTTGTCTTGAACGGCGCCCTTCCAAGCCTGTATGTCGACTAGGTCGACTAAGGTGACTTCGATATCGAACTGCGGCAAATAGGTATCGAGCAAGACGCTAATCGTGCCAAACAAACTACGCGACGCAACTAAGTGATCGCCCGAGTTTAATACCGCAAAGATAAGCGTATTAACCGCTGCCATTCCCGAAGCTGTTCCAGTACACCAAGCAGCCTTTTCCATCGCTGCTAGACGATCCTCAAAGGCCTTAACTGTCGGGTTGGTGAAACGTGAGTAGATATTGCCAGGCTCCTCGCCAGAGAAGCGTGCCGCGGCTTGTGCCGCGCTATCGAAGACATAACTAGAGGTAGCGTGGATTGCTGGCGAATGCTCGCCTTCACTACTGGTATTCTCTCCGGCCCGGATTGCTGCAGTTTCAATGTGGGCGAATTTTTTTGGCTTGTCTGACATGATTTGACTACTTGAAAATACGGCTTGTATGCATTGTGTGAGCTAGCTAGCGGGTACAGCTTGACGGACTAAACGCAGCTCACCCTGAGCCTTAGCACTCGCGCCCTCAGCTTTGGCCTCATCTGAGCGAAGCAGTTCCAGCTCTTGCAAATACTCAGGCGTCACATCGCCGGTGACGTAATGACCATTGAATACCGAAGCGTCCCATTCGGTAATCTTTGTATTACCAACGGCCACCGCGTCGACCAAACCTTCAAGAGTCAGATAGAACAGTTTGTCGGCACCGAGATATCTAGCAATTTCGTCGGTGGTGCGACCATGAGCAACCAGCTCAGTAACCGACGGCATATCGATGCCGTAGACGTTTGGATGGCGAACAGCCGGTGCAGCTGACGCCATGTAGACATTCTTGGCTCCAGAATCACGCGCCATTTGAATTATTTCGCGAGCCGTAGTCCCTCGGACAATTGAGTCATCTACCAACAAAACATTTTTACCCGCAAACTCAAGATCAATCGGGTTGAGTTTTTGGCGAACGGAGCGCTTGCGCTCTTGCTGACCCGGCATGATGAAGGTACGGCCGATATAACGATTCTTGATAAACCCTTCGCGGAATTTGCAATGCAAGTGATAGGCAACCTGAACCGCCGAGGTACGGCTGGTATCCGGAATCGGAATAACCACGTCAATATCGTGATCACTTCCTAACTGTTTCAGGATTTCAAAGCCAAGATTGTCGCCCATACGCAGGCGCGCTTTGTAAACTGATATCTGGTCGATAATTGAGTCTGGACGTGCCATGTAGACATACTCAAACAAACATGGCGCATAGCCTGCGTCTGGCGCACAGAGCTTGGAGAACATTTCACCGTGTTCGGTAACAACAATCGCTTCGCCCGGTCGAACGTCGCGCTCAAGCTCGTATGACAAAGCATCCAGAGCTACTGATTCAGAAGCTACGGCATAGCTATTAAAGCCAATACCTTTATTGACGCCGAACACTAGTGGCCTAAGTCCCATCTTGTCGCGGAAGGCGAACATTCCGTACCCAGGAATCAACCCAACCACTGCGTAGCCACCGCGGACACGACGATGAACACCTTCCACCGCGGTAAATATTTTCTCTGGAGTAAGCTCAGCACCGCCAATCTTGTGCAGTTCACCTGCAAAAATATTAAGCAAAACTTCGGAGTCAGAGTTGGTGTTGAAATGGCGTAAGTCTTTTTGATGTAGCTCCGATCGCAACTCGTCGACGTTGGTCAAATTACCGTTATGGGCCAGCGCAATGCCATACGGTGAGTTGACGAAAAACGGCTGGGACTCCGCTTCGCTTGAACAGCCAGCGGTTGGGTAACGCACATGGCCAATCCCAAAGTCGCCAACTAGCGACTCCATCGACGACTGACTAAAAACCTCTTTAACCAGACCATTGCCCTTAACCAAGTGGACTCTGCCAGACGCTTCGCAAGTCAGAATGCCAGCAGCATCCTGGCCGCGATGCTGCACCACAGAAAGCCCGTCATATAGCTGCTGATTGACGTTCTGATTGGAAACTATGCCTACTATTCCACACATTTTAGCGAAGTACTCTTAAGAGATTATTGAGATCGAATGTTCGAACAAGTAAAGCAACTTACTGAATTTCTGTGTCAGAGGCAGCTTTTGCGGTGGAGCTATCAGCGTCTGTTTCGCCGGCGGTTTTTTCGGTAAAGGGTCCGGCGGGAGGTTTAGTGCTCTCGCCAGATATACTTGACTGGCTGCTTGGCTGCGCTGTTGGCGCGTCAGGAGTTATGCCCTGTTCCGACTTCCATGTGCCATAGGCATTGGTTGCCCCGCCGCTGATCATCGCGGTTAGCTCGTCAAATTCCCCTAAAAATTTCGACTCTGGCCACCATTGCTTGATCGGTAACGCTAATACGTTGGAAACAATAATGAACAAGGCAACCAACACCACACCACGCACTGAGCCGAGTAATATCCCTAGCAAACGGTCTGTGCCGTTGACGCCGATGCTCAACAGGAACTTGCCAAGCAAGTAGTTAACTACTGCCGCAGCAAATAGCGTCCCTACAAACAACATAGCCGCAGCAGCCCAGAATCGAAGCTGAGGATTGGCTAGTTGTTCAACCAAGTGCGGGGCTAGGTATTTAGCGCCGAATAACGCAACGCAGCATGCAGCAATTAGGCCTAACAGGGACATCGCTTCACGAATAAAGCCGCGCGCAAAACTCACCAGTGCCGACAGGAGAATGATACCGACGATAATGTAATCAACAACTTCCATTTACTTGTTCTCAATGAGTGGAGGCGGGAGGCGAATTTTACCAGAGCTAAGGGCGACTCGCGTCACGTTATTTACTAAGGTAATGGGGGCTAAAGCTAGCTAGGCAGTGAGTCCATACGAATAACAATCCCGTCGAGTCGATGTTGCTTTTGGATCTTAGCTTTAGTCGAACTCGCTCGATCTTTGCTGCCTCTTACGGGCACAACAACCAAATAGAAAACTTTGCCGTTGCTCTTGTCGATCGTGACGAGCTTTACTGGCCAATCATTGTTGGTTAGAACATCCCTCAGGTTTTCCGCATTGCTCCGCTGGCCGAAAAAACCTAGTTGAACGCCATAAGTAGTTCTGGGAACGGGCGGAGCTACTTTGGGAGGCAGTGGTTCGAGCGTTGCAGACGTTTCGCTGCTGAACGGTTCTGTGGCCACCGCTGCAGGAGTTAACTTAACTGGGACATGAGACGCCTGAGGCAGCTGTACTCTCGTATTAGCTGCGGGCTCGTGATTGCTATTCGGTTCGCCACTTTCATTGCTAGTAGCTGCTACCCCGGACTGAGCATCGTCCAGCAACGGGCTAGGAGGCAAACGCCCTTGCGCCTCTCGCTCAAAGACAAGTTTGCTGCCTTCGCGAATTTCGACAACACCCTCTTTGTCGAATACCACAAGCCGAACATCTTCAGCTTGATCCGGTAGCTCGACGGCGTCTGCTTCCTGACTATCGGAACATCCCACCGCTACGCAAAGTACTGAGATTGACAGCAACGCGCGCAAGCCGGTGTATTTAATCATGTGATATTTCATGCGAACGACACCAGGTTAGGGCTGCGGCGACAGTCTCAAAAGAACCAAATATAACCAAGGAGTGATGATTATCCTCCACCATCTGATTCAGCACCAGCGGCAAGGCTGATTCAACATCGTGATGCAACCGAGCAGCCGGGTTGCCCATCGCGCGAGCGAGCGATTGCGAAGTCTGTCCACGTGGCCCATGGAGGCCCGCAAGATGCCAAGCGAGAATGGAACCAGACAGTTTGCTGTAAACATCAGCACAATCTTTGTCGGCCAACATTGCACACAACGCTACTCTTCCGCAATTTGAGCTGTTTGTAGCCTCACCCAGACTATCAGCAAGCACTTCTGCAGAGTCTGAATTATGTGCAACGTCCACGGTGATAGATATTTCGCGTCCGAGCCAGAGTAGATCAAATTGCTGCCCTCGACCAAGCAGTTCAGCGTTGGTAATACCCCGCTTAATACAGCCCGCCGACAGATCTAATCGCGATTGAAGCAACTGAGAAACCACAATCGCCGCCGCCGCATTGCTTGCGGGAACGCTAGGAATTCCGCGGCGTGACAAGGAGATTGTCTGCCCTGCAAATATCACAGAAAGCCCATCAGACTTAGCGTCTACAAGGTAATCTCTGGCCTCGCGATACACCACTGCGCCAGTCGCTTCGGCGAGCTGGTCTGCCGTAATTGGAATATTACGATCCGCAAGAACCAGTGGGCAGTCTTGCCGACAAATAGCAGCCTTTTCTTCAGCGATACGCTGAGTGTCCGAACCAAGCCACGCTTGGTGGTCAACCCCGATACTGGTTACCACTGCGACATCAGAGTCGACACAATTGGTGGCATCAAGCCGTCCGCCAAGCCCAACTTCTAGAACGACCACGTCAACCTTCTCAACATCAAACCAGTACAGAGCAGCAACAATCAAGAATTCGAAATAAGTAAGAGCAATATCACCGCGGCCCACTTCAACCGCAGATAGGCAGCTTGCAAGGTCAGCATCCGCGATTGGAACCCCTGAGATACAAACCCGTTCGTTTACCGAGAATAGATGAGGCGACGTGGTGGCTCCGCAGCGAAGGTCAGCTGCCGAAAAGATACTTTGGAGGTAGGCTACGGTTGAACCCTTGCCATTGGTTCCGGCAACCGTCACTACGGGGACAGCTGGCTTAGAGAGCCCCATTTGCGATAGGACTTTCTTAGTCCGTTCGAGACCCATATCGATTTTTGATGGGTCTAACGCCTCCAGCCATTGTATCCAGTCTGAAAGTGGCGCGGCCTTGGCGGGCGGTAATTGAGTGCTCAATGAATTGGCGAATAAACTAGGAATAGATCTGAGGAATTAAGACTTTGGACCTTTCTCAGCTTCAATCGCAAGCTCAGATCCAACTGCTTCTATTTCTGGGCTGTTTAAAACGGCACCGTTTGCCGCCGCAAGATCAACAGAAATAACAGCGGCTTTCGATTCTTCGGCGATGTCTTTCGAGACTATTTTACTTTGATCAACCACTTCAATAACAGTCGCGGGAGCCTTTTCAAGTTTGGGCTGCCAGTTATTCAAAATGGACAACAAGGAATGGAGGCGGTCTTTCAGCTGTCGTCGATCAATAATCTGATCGACCGTACCGTGCTCAAGCAGAAATTCGGCACTTTGAAAACCTTCTGGAAGGTCTTGTTTAACGGTTTGCTTGATCACTCGACGCCCCGCAAAACCAATAACAGCGCCAGGCTCCGCAATATTAACGTCACCTAACATCGCCAAACTGGCTGATACACCACCTGTGGTCGGGTTCGTCAGCACCGAAACAAATGGCACGCCCTTGTCTGACATGCGCGCCAAAATGGCGCTGGTTTTTGCCATTTGCATCAACGAAGTAAGCGCTTCTTGCATACGCGCACCACCGCTGGCAGTAAAACAAACAAACGGGGCATTCAATTCGATCGCACGTTGTGCCGCGCGGACAAAGCGTTCTCCGACGACACTCGCCATGCTGCCACCCATGAATTTGAATTCAAATGCAGCAGCCACCACCGGCATGCCGTGAATGGCGCCCTGCATGGCTAACAACGCTTCACTCTCGCCGCTGTTTTTTTGTGCGGCAATTAGTCGATCACGGTATTTCTTGGTATCGCGGAATTTCAATCTATCGACAGGCTTTAAGTTGTTACCTATCTCCGTAGTGCTACCTGCGTCAAGGAACGAATTCAGTCGCTCGCGCGCACTGATCCGATGGTGGCCATTACATTTGGGGCAGACGTTGAAGCTGCGTTCAAGCTCAGCGCGATAGAGAACTGCATCACAATACGAACACATTAACCAAAGGCCTTCTGGCACAGACTTGGCTGCCACGTAGGCTTTATCGGTACTAATCTTTGGTACTAATTTGTCAAACCAGCTCATGGATTGGCCTATGGATGCGTTGGCGAATTGCAGTAGTTATTCTATTAGAATTTAGCGGGATTAATCTTGCTTGTCGAGCGCGAGTCGTAGCTCTTCTGTGAAGCCCGATGTAGCGTCAACCATTGCTTGATCGCCGCGCTCCATTGCCGCTTCCAATCGCTTAATCATTGCGCTACCGATAATCACTGCGTCAGCGACTTTACCGACCTTGGCAGCAGAGGCGCCATCGCCTATTCCAAAGCCGACACCCAAGGGCAGATCGGTGTACTTACGAATCAGATTAAGGCGTTCAGTGACCGCCGCAACATTGATCCCAGCGGCGCCAGTGACACCGTTTAACGATACGTAATAAACAAAGCCGCTGGCTGCAGCGCATATCTCTTTGATTCGGTCTTCTTTGGTCGTTGGCGCTATCAAGAAAATCGGATCTAGACCGGCCTTTTTGAACAAAGCAACGGTCTCATTCATTGGATTAGGCGGAAGGTCCACCGTAATCACACCATCTACGCCAGCCGCCACTGCATCGTTAGAAAATCGCTCGTAGCCGTAGGCCTCAATTGGATTGACATAGCCCATCAAAATAATCGGTGTGTGGTCGTTGGTTTTACGAAATTCACCAACCATCTTCAAGACAATCGAAAGCGAAACATGGTGTTCTAAAGCACGCTCTGCCGCACGCTGAATAACTGGACCATCAACCATTGGGTCGGAAAATGGGATGCCCAACTCGATGATATCAGCGCCGGCATCAGCCATACCGTGAAGTAGTTCGACG
>JBLHFB010000002.1:0-23101 GCA_047614865.1 Gammaproteobacteria bacterium
ATCGCTGAGAGCAATTTCCCTGTTGAGCTATCAGATGGAATTTGGCTGTTTTGGCTGTTTTGGCTGTTTTGGCTCGCCAGTTTGAGGGTCCCCGGTTGAGGCCCAGTGTCAACAACCTGAGTATCTGTTCCGTCAGCAGTAGTACCATTCGAGCCACTTAGTGTACCTCCGCTAACACCACAGACAACTAACAGTACGAGCAGCACCCCAACAATGGCAGTTCGCAACTTAAGCAAATGATCCATCATATTCACGTTAGTACTCGGCCTTTAGCCCATCGCGTAACACGCGTGGTGTAACAAAAATGAGTAGCTCAGACTTCTCATCTGTGACTTTCTTAGTTCGGAACAAATTGCCCAGAATCGGCAGGTCGCCCAGTACCGGCACCTTGGATTCGGCATTGGCACGACTCACCTCGTAAATCCCACCAAGAACCACGGTTTCGCCGTCTTCAACCAACACTTGAGTCTCTACTGAGCGAGTATCGATGCTCGGAATAAAGCCACCAGAGCCATTTGACACTAGCTGCCCAATGCTGTCTTTAGACACCGCCAGGTCCATCAGCACTCGTCCATCCGGCGTGATCAACGGAGTAACCTCTAGCGCCAAAGTAGCCTGTTTAAACTGCACGCTGGCTCCTTCTTGGCTTACAGTTTGGAACGGCACTTCTACGCCTTGTTGAATAGACGCTTTCTGCTGATTGGCAGTTATAACTCTTGGATTCGATACAATCTCACCTTTGCCTTCGGCTTGAAGCGCCGAAAGCTCTAGATCTAATAGATAGTCGGAACTCAATATCGCCAAGCCAAGCGAGCCCGCTGCGCCAGACGGCAGATTGGTTGCTAGGCGATCCGAATAGGCCGGCGGCGTAACCGGGAAGCCGCCAGTACGGAAGCCTTCTACAAGCCCAGCAGCGCCTGAACCACTGCCAGTAATCCCAATAGCTCCATTACCAAAGGGTTGAGCGGTAGTTGCACCGAAGCGCACACCAATTTCATTGGAAAAGCTCTTGCTTGCAATAACAATTCGCGACTCGATAAGTACCTGCCGAACAGGAACGTCGAGCTTCTTAACAAGTGCATATATCTCTGCAAGCTTCTCTTTTGTTTGATAGATCAGCAGCGTATTAGTACGCTCATCAAACGAGACAGAGCCGCGCTCAGACAGCAGCGTCGCACTGTCTTGCTGAGTGTTATTACCGCCGCCGGACTTGGTTTTTAAGATTTTCTCTATGTCTGCTGCCTTAGCGTAGTTCAGCGGTATGAGCTGGCTAGTTAGCAATGAAAGTGTTTCGTTTTTCTGGGCGTTAAGTAGCTCATCCTGTTCGCGCTTGGCTATTTCATCCATTGGCGCGACATAAATCACATTGCCCGATTCACGCTTGTCAAGGCCTTTGGTGGTTAGAACAAGCTCTAAGGCTTGATCCCAAGGCACGTCATTTAAACGTAGGGTAACGCTTCCTTTGACCGTATCGCTTACAACGATATTTATTGAGGCCACGTCAGCGATGATTTCCAAAAGCGCGCGAACTTCGATGCTTTGGAAATTGATGTTTATCCGTTCACCAGAAAAAGGGAATTTCGCCTCTACTTCTTCTGGGGTCAGCGGATGGAATTCAACAACGTATTTGCTTCCCGATCTAAACGCGGTTTGTTCGAAATCGCCCGACGTAGCTATGCTAACTTCGGCTTGACGTTTACGCGCCTCGACCATAAATCCGGTAACGGGGGTTCCGAAATCCAAAACGTCGTAGTTCTTCGCAACGCCATCCGCAAGCTGCACGCCTTCAAGTTCAACCACGGTGGTGGTGCCGATTGTGCGGATATTTGGCACAATGTTCCGGTCAGACAGATCTAATACGACCCGGCCTTCACCGTTTACGCCACGACGGAAGTCAATCCCTGTAAGGGTTTTCCCGATTGTTCTCTTTATGGGCTCTGGCGCCGGTTGCGGAGCTGCTGGAGCAGGTACGCGAACAGCCTGAGTATTAGGCGCTGAAACAACTTCGGGCTGAGAAACGGGCGCCGCTGCCTCTTCTACATACGGCTCCACTGCCAGCGATGCGGGAGCGCCAGAAGACACGAGGGTCGGCTTGGTATTTAGCCAGACAGTGGCGGTGTTTTGATTCGTTGTAATTTCGAATGGCACCAGATCATGGAGCGACACAACAACGCGAAGTCGGTTGCCGCTAGCTGCACCCATTACAGAATTAACTGGGCCGCTGCCAAACTGTTGCTTTCTATCGCTCATAACGCTGCCAACACCCTTATAGTCTAGTGCTATTCGCGCTGGGGAGTCGGTACCAAAAGTCTTTGCGGCAGGCGCATCGCCGGTAAAGGTCAGCAGCAGCCGACCCTGGTCACTTCCGCTAGGAAGGTATTTGATTGCGGCCAAGTCTACAGCTAAGGCCGTCTGCCCAATACTCAACAATGCCAACAACGCCGCGGCCCGCGCCACCTTACTAAGCGCGTTGTTGTTGAAATTTATACACGCATCAACTATTTTCATCATTCAACCAACGAAAGCGACGATAGACGTTCATCCCAGCGGCCTGAGCCGTCGGGGATTAACTCAATTAATAAGATAGTGGTTTCTGCAACCTGAACAATACGTCCGTGATTTTGGCCGATGTAGTTGCCAACTCCAACACGATATACAAGAGGCTCTGAGCTGCGCATCAAAGCAAAGACCTCGCCCGAGGATTTGATTGAGCCAAGCATTCTCAAGCCATCCAGCGGGACGTTTTCAAGCGGTTCGCGTTTTCGGCCCGGGATCGGGCTCGGCCCAACAACGACCGAGTTTTCTTCATCTGCGATTGTTCCAGCCCAAACTACATTTGGAATAAACGGGTTTCGCTCTGAAGAGCCTTGGTAGAGGCTCGGAACGTACGGTTTAAATTCTGGTAACAGCGGAATAATACGCGATTTACGGCTTTTTACCTCAGCAACATATTCGTGCAAGTCGCCTAGGTCCTGAATACAGCCAGAAAGCAGCGCCAATGCGATTATGGAAACCCCAGATCGAAGGAACTGCATGCTATTCGTCCTCGCTCTGTTCATCGTCTTCAAGATAACGATAGGTCTTGGCGGTGGCCGTCATTTTGAGTGGCAAATTGCGGCCACTTCCGGCATCCTTTCCTTGAGCATCGCTAGTTAAGGAAATATCGTGCAAGGTCACGATCCTTGGAAGCTCTCCAAGCCCTTGAGTAAACAAACCATAGTCATGAAATTGCCCTACAAATTCCACTTTGATAGGTAATTCGGCATAAAACTCTTTTTTAGACTCATTGGCCGGCTTAAAGAGGTTCTCCTCAAGACCGCTCTCAACTCGCGTCTGGGAAATATCTTGGAGTAAATTGGCTACCTCAGCCTCGCCGGGCAATTGACGTAGCATAGTGCCAAATTTCACTTTCATTTCTTCGAGCTGAGATCTATATGCATTCAAGGCCGAGGCTTTTCTTGCCTTTGTTTCAAACTGGGCCTTAAGCTCAATCTCCTGGTTCTGCTGCGTATCCAGGGTTACCAGCATGCCTTTAATAACAAACCAATAACCCGCTGCTACCACCGCAACAGCAAGTACGACGACAACAAAGCCGCGGAAGAGCGCCGGCCAACTACCCGGGCTACTAATATCGATGCTACGCAGCTCATCTAAGTTCAAGACTCCTCTCCTTCATCAACAGTCTCGCCAGGCATCACAGCTATGCGATTAATTTTGAATTTCAAGGTGAATTGACTTGAACGAACGTTGCCGTTGCCTGACGTCTTAGCGGTAATAACCACTAGACGCGGCTCCGAAAACCAGCCTGAATCTACGATATTTCGCATGTATTCCGAAACCCGAGCGTTAGACTGAGCTCGGCCACTAACGGTAACAGCATTACCTTTCTGGTTGACTGATAGTACATAAACGCCTTCCGGCAGCGTAGTCGTTAGTTCATTGAAAAAGTGTACTGGCTGTTTGCGACTATCTTGTAAGCTCTCGATCACATCCATACGTGAAAGGAGCTTGTTTTTGACTTTCTCGAGGTCCTTGATTTCTTTGATCTTGCGATCAAGAAGTCTGGTTTCGGCCTGAAGAAATTGGTTCCGGTTCTGCTGAAACGTCATCGCTTGGTTGACGCTATACCATGCAGCACCAACAATTGAAGCAGCCACCAACGAAGCGACCACCAATGCGGTGATGAGATTTTTTTGACGTTGCTGGCGTCGCTCTTCACGCCATGGCAACAAATTAATATGCGCCATATCAGTCCCTTTCCGGGCCAAATGCCCGCATCGCAAGGCCAGCAGCAATCAGCATAGCGGGCGCATCGCTTTGAAGGACTTTAGGCTTCGCCTTTGCATCTATCTTCATCTGTCCAAACGGATCCGCGACACAAACCGGCACACCTAGGCGCTCAGCAATAACTTCCACAGTTCGACTCATCTGTGCGGTACCTCCGGCCAATATAACCTCGTCAACGTGGCTGTGCTTGGCGCTGGCAGATAAGAACAATTGCATTGACCGGTTAACCATATGGACGAGGTCATCCAAAAAGGGTTGTATTACTTCGTCTTGGTACCCTTCGGGCAGCCCTTCACCTGTTTTTTTGGCGCGGCCAGCTTCTGCAAAAGTTAAACCATATCTCTCCATAATCGAGTCGGTAAGCTGCCTGCCACCAAACACCTGATCACGAACATACACCGATTTGAGATCGTGCAGCACGGTGAACGAAGTCATGCTCGCGCCGATGTCAAACACAGCGATGGTCTTGGCGTCACCAGCAGTAGGCATTTGATGACGAAGCAAATCACAGGCGTTTTCTAGGGCAAATGCTTCGATATCTACTATCGCGGCCTTAAGGCCCGCTCGCTCCAACGCAGAAATTCGTGTATCAACATATTCACTACGCGACGCACTAAGCAACACATCCATCATGTCTGGGTCGCCTTCAGTCGGCCCCAGCACTTCGAAATCCATATGAACTTCTTCAGATGAATAGGGGATATGTTGGTCTGCCTCAAGCAGCACCATTTGCTCTAATTCGTCGCCCTTTAAATTTGCCGGCATTTGCATAATCTTGTTGATCACAGCAGACCCAGAAACCGCAACCACCGCACTAGTTGCTGACGTACGTGCTTTTTTAACTGATTGGCGTATTGCACCAGCGACAGCGTCGATATTTACTATCTGCTTGTCGATTACGGAGTCGGCGGGCAGTGGCACAACAGAATAGCTCACCACGCGATAGCCTTTGCCAGCACGAGCAAACTCCAGCAGCTTGACTGCCGTTGAGCTGATGTCGATTCCGAGCATTGCTTCGTTTTTACGCCTAAACAACGACATTGTTGCTAGAACTCCTAACTGTTGATGCAGCCGCGCGCCCTAGGTCAACTCCCGAGTTTACTAATTTAGTAACTGCGGACGACGGGCTAACCCATATAATATGCAGCCAATGTTAGTGACCAGAATCTTTCGATTCAACAACTTATCCGATGAAAGCCCTCTTCCGCCTGACCACCATTCTGCTGACCATGAGTTTTGCAGGCCTTATTCTTGGACTCGTCTCCGTGATGGGGGTTTACCTGTCGCTAAAAGACGAGCTTCCTGAAATAAATCAAGAAAGTGATTTCGCCTTAGAAGTCCCCCTTAGAATTTATAGCGTAGACGGCCTATTGATGGGCGAATACGGGGCTCAGCGCCGAACCCCTGTTGAGTACAACGAAATACCTGACCAGCTCGTCAAAGCCTTCATTTCTGCGGAAGACGATCGCTTTTTTGAACACCCCGGCGTCGATTATCAAGGGCTTATAAGAGCGGTTTTACACACATTGCAAACCGGCGGCCGCGGTCAAGGCGGTTCGACCATTACAATGCAGGTTGCGCGCAATTTCTTCCTTACGCCTGAAAAAAGCTACAAGCGGAAGTTGCTAGAAATATTCCTAGCACTGCAAATTGAACGCGAATTGACCAAGAAAGACATCCTCGCGCTATACCTAAACAAAATCTATCTCGGTAAGCGTGCTTACGGCGTCGCGGCCGCGGGCCAGGTCTACTACGGGAAGAACCTCGACGAATTGTCTGTCGCCCAAATTGCGATGATTGCCGGACTGCCGAAAGCGCCGAGTACCTACAACCCGATCGTCAATCCAGATCGCGCCTTGTTACGCCGGAATTACGTACTGCGGAGAATGAACGAGCTTGGCCACCTAGATCAGGACCTTTTCGAAGCGGGGAAGGCTGAGTCTATTAGCGCCAACTTACAAGCAGTCGACATTGAGTTGTCCGCCGGTTATATCACCGAAATGGTCCGAGCTCAGGTGCTTGAAAAATACGGTTACGACGCCTACAGCATGGGCCTTAAGGTCTATGCCACTGTTCGCTCGCAAAGCCAAACCGCTTCTGACTATGCAATCCGCAAGGCCTTGCAAGACTACGATACACGCCACGGCTATCGTGGCCCGGTAAAGAACCTACTGAAAGGCGGCGCCGATGTGGAGGTCGCACTCTCCGCGGAAAATATTGATGCGGAACTGCGGAAAGTGGGCAGCTTAGCCGACTTGCTTCCCGCGGTAGTAACCACGGTTTCCGAGCAAAGCGCCCAAGTAATCACCCGCGACCATGGCAAGGTGACAATCGATTGGGCGGGCATCGAGTGGGCTCGCCAGCAGCTCTCTACAGAGAGTATGGGGCCTCGTATCACCGCCGCAAGTGAAGTACTTAGGATCGGCGACGTAGTCTACCTATTGAACGTAGACCCTAGCGCTGAGCAACCAAGCTGGCGGGTAGCCCAAAAGCCAGCTGTCGAAGGTGCTTTCGTAGCGCTTAATCCGGCAGACGGCGCAATTCTCGCTATGTCCGGAGGCTATGACTACTATGCAAGCAAGTTCAACCGCGCCTCCCAAGCACGCCGCCAACCCGGCTCCAGCATCAAACCGTTCTTGTATTCAGCTGCGCTGGATAAAGGCTATAGCGCCGCTACCATCATCAATGATGCGCCAGTAGTCTTTGAAAACGACGGCCAGCTAGAAACCGCATGGCGCCCAGAGAATTACAGCGGCCGCTTCTATGGCCCAACACGGCTGCGAAAAGCCCTAATTAATTCGCGAAATTTGGTCTCGATTCGGATCGCACGCGACATTGGCGTAAGCCACTTCATTAACTACCTAACTCGCTTCGGCTTTGAGCGCGATGCGTTACCTCGCGACCTATCGCTAGCGCTGGGCAGCGCCTCGACGTCACCGATGAATTTAGCAGAAGCGTATGCCACCTTTGCCAACGGCGGCTATAAGGTAAAACCGTATCTAATTTCAAAAATCACTGAGAGCACTAGTGACAAAATCCTTTGGCAATCCGAGCCGGATACGGTGTGCGATAGAAAATGTGTCGCTTGGCAAGATTCGCAAGAAGAAGAATGGCAGCTGCAATTTGATGCGTGGCGCAAATCCAATCCTCAGTTTGACGAGCTCACATTTGAGGACATTGCTAGTAAAGAGCCCGATCAAGAAACCGGCGAAGACAGCGACATGCTCGCAGTAACTCCCCCGCCTGAAAAGCCTAATTTTTTACCCCGTGCACAGCGAATCATTCCAGAAACCAACTGGTACATTATTAACAGCATGCTTCAGGACGTGGTTCGTCGCGGCACAGCAACACGGGCGAAATCACTTGGGCGGAATGACATTGGCGGCAAAACCGGAACCACCAACGATCAAAAAGACGCCTGGTTCGCTGGCTTCAACCCGTATCGTGTAGGTATTGCTTGGGTAGGCTTCGACCAAGTGCAAACACTTGGCAAGCGGGAAGTTGGCGGCCGAGCAGCACTGCCAATGTGGATAGAGTTTATGAAAGTGGAGCTCGCTGATATTCCCGATGTTCCACTTCAGCAGCCAAATGGCGTTACTACCATTCGGATATCCTCAAAAACGGGCAAACGCGTCGGCGCAGACGCTGCCGATGCAATGTTTGAGATTTTCCGCGTGGATAATATTCCAGAAGCTGACCGCAGTAGCCAACCACCCAAATCGCCTAACGACGACCCATACGGCTACGACACCAAAGACGGTGGCGGAAGCCGCTACAGCGACGAAGACGACCTGTTCTAGCGGTGAGCCAACGCCAGCAACAACAGATTGCGGAGCTGGCAGCCCGTTTAATAGTAGAGCGCGGCTATGTTGATTGGCAGCTCGCTAAAACAAAGGCTGCCACCCAGCTAGGCTTTTGGGCCAACACCCCCTTACCTAAGAATAGCGAAATCGAAGCGGCATTGGCCACCTACCAGAGGACCTTTGGCGGGCAGGGGCTAGAACAGCATTTAGCTGCCCTACGCCAAACCGCAATTGAGGCGCTAACCTTTTTCGCTCAATACTCGCCACTGATCACGGGCCCCACGGTGGAGACATCTGCCACCTTGCATAGCCGGATTGAAATCCACGTTTTTAGTGACTGGAGCGACGCGATCAGCGTGTATCTAGACGACAATCAAATCCCCTATCAGCTTCAAGACAAACGCTATAAAACTACTCAAGGTGATGAAGAGTGGCTACCTGGGTTTAGTTTCTTAGCTGGGGAGATTGAAACACTCGTTACCGTGTTTCCAGAAAACCGCCGCAACCAACCGCCTTGCAGCCCCGTTACCGGGCAAGCCATGACTCGCTGGTCCAAGTCGCAATATCACGCCAGCATGGCAACAACTCGGTAGCCGTTCAGATTGCGCTGAATAGTTACTGGGCAATAAAAAAGGCGCCGCTGCAATGCAGGGCGCCTTTTCCTCAATTCTCTAAAAGAGAATTAACTATCGGGCACTTGGCGGAACGTATAAACGCTCAGTCGGGCCAGAGTAGATTTGGCGTGGACGGCCAATACGCATCTCTTTGTCGCCCATCATTTCCTGCCAATGAGCAACCCAACCAACAGTACGGGCAACCGCAAACAACACGGTGAACATATTGGTAGGAATACCTAACGCTTTGTAGATAATGCCCGAATAGAAATCAACGTTCGGATACAACTTCTTCTCAGCGAAGTAGTCGTCATTCAACGCAGTCTCTTCAAGCTTCATCGCCAATTCAAGCATCGGATCGTGGATACCTAGGTCGTTAAGAACTTCGTGGCAATAGCTACGGATAACCTTAGCGCGCGGATCGAAGTTCTTATAAACCCGGTGACCAAAGCCCATTAGCCGGAATGGATCATTGCGATCTTTCGCCTTAGCAATGTATTTCTCAGCGTTGCTGATGTCACCAATGATTTCCAACTGCTTCAATACCGCTTCGTTAGCACCTCCGTGTGACGGGCCCCAAAGAGTAGCAATGCCTGCAGCTTGGGCTGCGTATGGGTTAGTACCCGCAGAACCCGCTAGACGAACAGTTGAAGTCGACGCGTTTTGCTCGTGGTCCGCATGCAAGATAAATAGAACATCAAGCGCCTTAGCCGCGACGGGGTTTACTTCGTATTCTTCTGCTGGCACGCCAAATAGCATGCGTAGGAAGTTAGAGCAGTAATCCAAATCATTTTTTGGATACACAAACGGCTGGCCAACATTGTGCTTGTAGGCAGCAGCAGCGATTGTAGGGATTTTCGCAATCATCCGAGCCGCAAATAGCTGACGATTCTCAGGGTTGTTGATGTCAGTTTCGTCGTGGTAGAACGAAGAGAGCGAACCCACAACACCAAGCAGCATCGCCATTGGATGAGCGTCGTGTTGGAAACCGTCGAAGAACTTACGGACGTTCTCGTTGATCATCGTATGGTTGCTTACTAATGACGTGAAACCGGTCATTTCGTCGGCTGAAGGCAACTCGCCGTTCAACAGCAAGTAGCAAACTTCTAGAAACGAGCTGTTCTCACACAAGTCTTCAATCGTGTAGCCGCGGTACAGCAATTGACCGGCTTCACCGTCAATGTATGTGATCGCAGAGGTACAAGAACCCGTTGCAGCGTAGCCAGGGTCATAAGTAAACGCCCCTAGTTGTGCAGGGATGTTTTTGACTTCAATACAATCTTGGCCCAATACAGGCTCACGTACATCCAGCTCGGCAGTTCGGCCGTCCGGAGCGGTAATGATGTATTTCTTATCGCTCATTGCTTTCTCCATTTACTCTTCATCGGTGGTGATAACCACCCAAGCTGCATGCAGCTAATTTAAATCGATAGACATACGCTGAAGCCATGTGTGGCCAGCGTCAGCTCAGGGTATAGCTTGTGCAGCAAGCACTGCGCCAAGAACATCTGAAATTACAACTTCACGGCGTTTGGCATCATATGTGTCAACGCGGACGGGCAATCATACGCAGGTTGCCAGCACCCGACAAGCAACAAAAGCGCCGCCAACCCTGTGTTAGCCGTCATTTGAGGCTTAGGGTTACGGCATAAATAGAACTAACAAGTCATTCTGAAATCGTTGCCCCAGCTCGGTAACCGTTAAGCGCTCGTCATCGAAATCAATAAAGCCCTTTTCAACCGCTAGATTTAGCTTGGGCAACAGCAAGTCTTTTGAAACACCGGCTCGTTGCTCAAACAGCTGCCACGTCATCGGCTGCTGTAGCCGCAGACTGTTCAGCATAAATTCAAAGGGTAAGTCCGCTATCTCAACGAACGATTCGCCCCCTCTGACTTTCTCTGTCGCAGCGGTTTCCAAGTACTTGGCCGGCAAGCGCTGTTTCCACTGCCTAAGCACGCCTTTTGAGGTGCTTATTTTTGCATGTGCGCCCGCCCCAATCCCCAAGTAATCGCCAAACCACCAATAGTTAAGGTTGTGCTTGGCGGTGTTGCCGCCCTTTGCATAGGCTGACACTTCATAGTGCTGGTAGCCCGCATCAGCTAGCATTTGCTGGCAAGCCTCCTGCATTTCCCAGGCCGAGTCATCATCGGGTAACGATGGGGGCTTTTGATGGAACAAGGTATTCGGCTCTAAAGTGAGCTGGTAGTGCGAGATATGGGATGGGGATTGTGCAATCGCCTTGGCAATATCTTCTTTAGCCTGCGCCAAAGTCTGGGACGGCAACGCGTACATGAGGTCTAGATTGAAATTATCAAAGCCTGCAGCACGCGCCGCTTTAGCGGCCTTGGCGGCTTCGTCGCCACTATGAATTCTGCCCAGCGAGAATAAATGCTTAGCGTTAAAGCTTTGCACTCCCATCGACAGGCGATTTATGCCCGCTGCGCGATAGCCCTCGAAACGCGATTGCTCAACCGTGCCGGGATTGGCTTCTAGAGTAATCTCGATCTCATCGGTAAAGGCAATTCGGCTGCGCACACCATCCAACAGACTGCGAATGGCTTTCGGCGAGAATAAGCTGGGCGTGCCGCCACCAATAAAAATACTGGTAAGCGGTCGGTCGCCAATCAAATAAAGGTCTTGATCTAAATCCGCTAGCAGAGCAGCAACGTATTCTGCCTCCGGCAGGTCGTCCGCCGTCTGACCAGGCTTTAATCCGTGCGAATTAAAGTCGCAATACGGACACTTCCTGACACACCAAGGAATATGGATGTATAAGGACAGGGGGATTTTCCCTGGCATTAGATCAAGCTGGCTACCCGCCGTTACGCTCAAGGAGCTTACGCCAACCCTTCGACATGCCTTTTGACGCGATCGGCAAATATCTGCACTAAGCGTTCAAAGGCATCCCTAATAAATGGCTTTGCAGGGCCGCGCAGTAAAAATGGGATATCAATATCTACCGAGCCGCCTAACGACAACTCAATTACTGGAGCGTCATCACTTCCGGACAACAGCAAATACCCACCAACGTGGGCGTTTCCATGGCCGTCGATCGGCGTTATATCAACACGCCGATTGTCGTTGTCGACCGCTATGCTGGTGCCATAAGAAACCTCACGTTCAACGCCAGCTGCGCCGATCGGATGAAGATCCCAGTAGTAGTCTGCACCCTCGTGAGTAATAGATTTGAGCTTTGGAAACAGATTGAGAACCGTTTCCATGTCTGCAATCGCAGCCTCAAATTGAGCCACTGTTGCATTGGATGGAACTTGGGTTACCAGCGAAAATTCAACTTTCATAATGGTTTTCCTTAGGTGTTTAGCACTGCTTGCAATTGTGCCGATAGCAACTGAGTGGCTTGGCCGCGGTGGCTGATTGCAGACTTTTCGTCCTTGCTTAGTTCTGCGGCAGTTTTTCCACTGCTATCGACTTCGAAGACAGGATCATAACCAAAACCTCCGCCACCGCTTTTTGCAGTAGCGACAGAACCTTGCCACGCTGCGGTCGCAACAAGGGGAATGGGGTCAGCGTGATGGCGCACAAAGGTAAGCGCACAATAGAAGGTGGCAGCCCGGTTGCTAACCCCCTTCATCTCGGCAAGCAATTTATCAACGTTATCGCTGTCGCTGACATTCTCACCGGCGTAACGGGCCGAATAGATTCCCGGAGCCCCATCAAGGGCATCTACTGCAATTCCAGAATCATCGGCTATCGCCGGCAATCCGGTGTGCTTCGCCGCATTACGTGCCTTGATTAAGGAGTTTTCTACGAACGACAGTCCGTCTTCCGCAGCTTCTGGAACGCCAAGCTCAGATTGGGCGACAATTTCGACACCCAACCCAGCCAGCAGGCGCTGCATTTCAGCGAGCTTTCCTTTGTTGCCAGAGGCTAAAACGATCTTGCGAATCACCGTGACTTACTCGGCGTTTTGCAGGGCAACCAGCTCGGCAATCCCTTTTTCAGCCAAAGCTAGCATCGCATCCATTTCATTGCGACGGAATGCATGGCCTTCTGCGGTGCCCTGAATTTCTATAAATCCGCCAGCGTCGTTCATCACAACATTCATGTCGGTTTCAGCGTTTGAGTCTTCGGGATAATCCAAATCCAAAACAGGAACGCCGTTATAAATGCCCACTGAGATCGCAGCCACTTGACCATGAATTGGGTTTTTCTTAATCACTTTCTTAGCCAATAACCCATTAATCGCATCAACCAAGGCAATGTAGGCGCCAGTGATAGACGCAGTACGGGTTCCGCCATCCGCCTGAATTACATCGCAATCCAAGGTAATAGTGCGCTCTCCCAGTGCGTCCATATCGACAACAGCGCGTAGCGAGCGGCCAATTAGACGTTGAATTTCTTGGGTACGACCGGTTTGCTTACCACGAGCCGCTTCACGCCCATTTCGGCTGCCAGTGGCGCGCGGAAGCATTCCGTACTCAGCAGTTACCCAGCCTTGGCCCTTCCCTCGCAAAAACCCGGGCACACGCTCTTCAACAGACGCTGTACACAGAACCTTAGTAGCACCAAATTCAATTAAAACAGAACCTTCGGCGTGGCAAGTGTAATTGCGGGTGATAGAAACCTGACGAAGCTCGTCTGGTTGGCGGCCGCTTGGGCGAGTGAATTTATCGGTCATTTAAAAGGTCCAGTTAATCAGCGCCGCATTGTACGTGATAACCTTCGTTTCCCGCGTGGTAAAGCTATAACGAAAGTAAAACCCGGCGGGAAAAGCAGAGGATGCACAATGACACAGAGTATGACCGCCTATGCCCGCGCCGATCAATCGGCTAGCTGGGGAACGCTTAGTTGGGAAATTCGCTCAGTAAATCAGCGTTATTTAGACCCACACTTTCGTCTTCATGAAATTTTTCGACCACTTGAATCGGTGTTTCGCAAAAACCTAAGCGACCGACTTCATCGCGGCAAGCTCGACATTCAGCTTTTCTATCACCCAGAAACAGCCCAAGACAACGCCATTCAAATCGACCAAGGCGCACTAAAAGCGCTCTCCGTGGCAATGGATCGCGTGCACAGCCAAGTGACCGGTTTGGTTAGCGCCACACCATTAGATGTTCTCCGCTGGCCCGGCGTTACCCAACAAACCGAAGTAGACGTAGAGCCGATCCACGAAGCCTCACTTGAGCTGCTGGGCCAAGCCATCGCAACCCTTATTGAAAATCGCGGAGCCGAAGGCGCCCGCCTAGAAGAAATGGTGACTAGCCGCTGCGTTCGAATTGCAGAACTTGTTGAAGACGCCCGCCTCTCCATTCCAGAAATTCGCAACGCCCATCGGCAAAAGCTGCTTAAGCGAATCGACAATTTGGATCTAAGCGTTAATGAGGCTCGCCTAGAACAAGAGCTGGTGTTGTTTGCTCAGAAAATGGATGTAGACGAAGAACTCGATCGCCTAGAAAGCCACATCACAGCAATCCGCGACGCTTTCAAAGGAAAAGCGGCGATCGGCCGTCGCCTAGATTTCCTAATGCAAGAATGCACCCGCGAAGCCAATACGCTTGCATCGAAGTCACAAGGTATTGCCACCACGGCAACAGCGGTTGAGCTCAAAGTACTTGTCGAGCAGATGCGTGAACAGATTCAAAATATTGAATGATGTTTCACTCCGGCAGAGGTCGAACTATTAAGCATATTAACCAATGCGTTAACCGCACCCTCGGTGTTCGATCAGTTTCATTCTGAGTCACGAAGTTTCAGTATATTGGTAGCTCCTATTGCGGCGATCTGCACAATCCCTCTTAAACTTGGCTTTTATGTGGCGCGCCACTACAGCCCGATACAGACGAGAGCCCCTACCCGCCGAATTAACCTCGCCGAGCGAATTACGCTGGCGGCATTGTCCGAGCCAGGGGAAGTCAATGCCTTACCCCCCATTGAGCGGGCTGGCAGTGGAATAGTCTCCCTGGCTAAGTAACAACCACTGCAGCCTCAACCATTCGGTATCGTATGGCGCGGCTTAGAATGGCTCTTCTGGCATACCTGACACGACAGTTTGCTAAGTGAGCCCTAGAAAGCCTGAAAAGAATGAATAGCAAGTACACTAACCAACGCAACTCCCTGTTATGGAATTAATTAAAGGTAAGCAATGCCAGAACAAGTGACACTAGTAAACCAGCACGATCAGGCGATTGGCGCTTCAGAGAAGATTAAGGCACACGTCGATGGCGCACTCCACCGCGCCTTCTCTATCTTCGTTTTTAACCCATCTGGTGAGGTATTGCTGCAAAAAAGAGCCGGCAGCAAATATCACTCTGCTGGACTTTGGTCTAACACCTGCTGCGGTCACCCGCGTCCTGATGAAGGATTGAGCAAAGCGGCACACCGCCGATTGCAAGAAGAGATGGGTTTCGATTGTGTGCTCAACAAAGCGTTTAGCTTTATCTACAAAGCTGAGCTAGAAAACGATCTTGTCGAGCATGAGTTTGACCACGTGTTTATTGGCTCATTTCAGGGAAATCCGGTGCTAAACCCTGAGGAAGCCGATGAATACCAATGGGTATCGATTGGTGATCTAAAAGCCGGTCTAGCCCAAGAGGCTGGTCGCTATACCTATTGGCTGAAACCCTCCTTTGACTCGCTGCTGGCCCACCTTGAGCAGAACCCATTGGCCAAGCCGCGACCGGACTGATGCCAACACCCCTTTCTAACGCTACCGCATGGTGGCAGGCGGCGCGCCCGGCTGCCTACGGAATGATTGGGCTGCCGCTCCTTTGGGGACAAGCATTAGCCCTGTTCACAACCCAAAAATTTGAATGGCACTGGCTTTGGCTGATTCTAGTTTTTGGTGCGGCCTGTCAAATTCATATTTTGTACCTGAACGACTATGCCGATGAAGCCGTCGACAATCTCAACAAAAACTACTGGCTTTCGGGCGGTTCTCGCGTCATTCCGGACGGGCTGCTTAACGGGAAGCAGCTTTACAAGGCTTCCTTTGTTGCCTTGGGAATAATGTTGTTGCTGGCGCTAGTCGCCGCATACTTCGGTCGACTTTGGATGCTGCCATTGGCGGCGCTAGTGGGGTTGCTAGGCTGGGGATACAGCCTCAGACCACTGCAGTCTTCCTATCGAGGGTTTGGCGAACTACACCAAGCAATAGGCTGCGGCCTGCTCTTGCCGGTGACTGCTTACTATTTGCAATCGGGCGACTTAACGCTTTTCCCATGGCTAGCCGTCCTCCCGATAATGATGCTGTTTTACGCTGGAAATATTGTCACGGCGCTGCTCGACACTCCCGCAGACACACTCGGCGGCAAACGTACTTACCCCGTTCGCCACGGAGAAACGAAAGCGCGCAAAAGCGCCTTGTTGATACTTGCTACTGCGTATATTAGCGGCTTTATCGTTACCGCCACATCGCAGTCAATGGCTTGGTCGACTGTATTGATCTTTCTACCAAGCATGGGGCTGCTGCTTTACTCTATGTATACTGGGTTACTGTCCACTGCAGACAGCGCAAACCGCGTGCAGTGTAAACGCTTTGTAATTCTGACTAGTGCGAGCCAAGTTTGGGTAATGACACTATGGACCGGCGCCATATTCTGGCGGGCGATATAGCCGAGAGCGATTTGGAAAATAAACCATGAAAATCGCAGTAATTGGCAGCGGCATTGCGGGACTAACCGCAGCTTGGCGGTTGAAAGACAAACACCACGTCACGCTCTATGAGCGCTGGGGAAAACTCGGCATGGACGCTCATACGGCAGAGATAGATTGTGACGGCGTGCCGTTGTCAATCAATGTGCCAATGCGTGTCTTCTACCCCGAATACTATCCAAGTCTCACCGAGCTATACGACGAGTTAAAGGTGGCCTACGAGCCTGTTCAGTACTCTGGCTCGTTCAGTCACTTTGGCGGAAAAACCTATTTTCGTTATAAGAACTACTGGCTTGGACCATACGCTGTTCCGTTTTTAAGCGGCCAAAGCACTAGAAGCCCTGCGGCAATCCGGCTGGCTGCTGAGCTGATTAAGTTGCTGAGAAAATCCAACCTCAGCAAGCAGCCTTCTAGCTTGGACGATGTAAGCATTGAGGACTACCTCCGCAGCGAAGGTTACTCCCCGTTTTTTGCCGACAATTTCCTCTACCCTACCTTTGCCGGCATCTGCACCTGCAGCTATGAAAGCGTTAAACGCTATCCTGCGTCGATAATTCTCGACTATCTAAACAGCGGCTTAACTTGGTCAAAAGTAAATCGACTCACCCACGGCACTCAGGACGCAGCGAGCCGTTTGGCAGCGTCTGCGGCAGACGTAAAGCTGGGCATGGATTTGAAAGCGGTCACTGCAAATGAAAACGGCGTTGAAGTGACCGATGGCGAAGGGCACAACGCAGAGTTTGATCACGTTGTAATTGCGACTCAAGCAAATCAGGCGCTGCGCTTATTGCCCAAGGCAACCGCTAAGGAAAATTCAGCACTTACTAAATTTGGCTACGAGAAGAGCCAAGTAATTGTCCATCAAGACGCGAGCTTGGCTCCCAGTAATCCCAAGGACTGGGCGCCGGTTAATTTTTTAATGTCAGACGCTCACGACAAGCCAATGGCAACCATCGTGATGAACCGCATTCACCCGCAACTGGCGAATAAGCCAAGCGTGTTTGAAACATGGAACCCGTTTACAGAGGTTCAGCCAAACAAAGTATTGCTTGAAGCCAGCTTTGAACGGCCAATAGTTTCTCAGGACTCGCTGCGGGGGATCGAGCAACTCGACGCCCTACATCAAGAGCCGGATCGGCGTATTTGGTTTTGCGGCTCCTATTCCAAACGTGGAATTCCGCTGCTTGAGAGCGCCACTGCGTCGGCAAATAACATCGCGGACAAGCTCAATTCACTCGCCTAGTTGAGCACTCCGTCGGCAATATACTCGAACGCAAAACCCCGCGGTGCGTGAAGGCTTTCGATCAGCACGTTACCAGGACGACGCGCCTATCATCGCTTCAATATCCACCAGCTTGCTAACCCGCATACTTGAATCAAGTATTGACAGCCTTTCGGCGCTTGGAGTCTAGCTAGCTCTGGGCAAGACCGATCGCCACAACCGGAATAGGTTCTGCAAATCCTTTTAGCGCTTCGGGCTGCCGCTCTAGCGTGCGGATTCCAGCATCGGCTTCAATAAACTCGATAGTACGCGTGTCTGACAAAATTTCGCCATGCTCGGCTCGATCGCAAAGCCTAGCGGCCAAGTTTACTGCCGTGCCAACTGCCACGTATTCTAGTCGGCCGGCGCCCTGGATAGCACCGATAGTTAGGTTGCCTGTTGCGATTCCAACCCCTAGTCCAAGGGCCGGTTCAGCGCCGTCAATCACGGCGCCAATTTCCTTCTGGATCTCTTGGCCGATTAATACCGCTCGATGAGCGTGATCACCTAAGGCCAGCGGCGCGCCAACTAACACTAGCACTCCATCGCCCGCATGATCTTTAACCGTTCCGCCGTGTTTTTCTGCTGCATCTCCTACCACCTGATAAAACCGCTCAAGTAGTGTTACTACCTCCTCAGAGTCGCGCTGCCGTGCGTAGTTGGTAAACCCTCGGAGGTCGCAGATAACCACGCTCAAAACGCGGCGCTCTCGTTTCAAGGTATCTTTAATTCCGTTTTGCTGAACAACACGGGCTACTTCCGGTGAGAGGAATTGACGCATGAACTCGCCACGTTTGGTCTGTACAAGCAAATACTTTACAGATCCCCATAAGAACACCAGTAAGCCAAGAGTGAGTGTGACGTGAATAATCGCGCCACTAAAGATCAATGCCGCTAATAGGAACGGGCCAGCGATAGAGAGAGCTCTTAAGCGTATTAATTCAGCGGAATCAATACGCCGACTGAGGCGCAGCGTGGCTATCGCAATACCGGTCAGCAATATGCTGGTGCCCAAAATTGGTGCAAAAATTGCGAATTCAATTCCCCTTGCCCTAACAACACCCGTGCTGTCACCGATGGCCATTTCGGGGGCAATTGCTAGGTAGCCCAAGCCAAGCCCCCAGTACACCGCAATCAGGATTTTTGACGCAAGGAACAATCCCTTGACTGCGCGGGGCGGCCCATTTTGGGCTGTCAGTCCAATCCGGCGCCCCCATTCAATCGCTGCGAAAATAGCACCGCTTTCTAATGTAAGAGTTAGCGCCTTTAGTAACCAAGCCCAAGCGTGGCCGGAGGCGGCGTCATCGGCTCCGCTGAAGAGCAACCGAATCCCAATCGCCAAGAGACACGCCGACAACGCTCGGGTAGCTAGACTGTCTCGGTCGTACCAAAAGAATATCGTACCTGTGCCTGCAGTCATAAGGGCCACAACAAGTGAGGCGGTATCTGGAAGTAACGACATATGCAATGCACTTATGGAAAGACCTAGCAGCCATTCTAGTCTGCAACCACCATATCTAGTTCGCATATTTTGAGATTTCTAGGGTTTAGCAAGGAAGCTCTGTTCAAGCTGATTCTATTTGTTGTATCCGAAACTCGCTTGCGGCAGACTGACTAAGCGTTGTATCCGACGCTTCTCGCGTCGGATACAACATCAAAACGGGGGCGGCCCAAGCCGCTGCTCAGTGGCAAGTAACTAGAAACAATGGCATACGCCTTCAATACTCAAAAACTGACACATCCCAGTCGCTTAGTGCTGAGGAATACAGCCTTCGCTGGCTGCATGACTTTTAGCTAGTTGAGGAGGCTTGCACATTCGCGAGGCTGAGATCGCCAGCGTAATGAGCCTTAACCTTTGGATCCATCACTCTGCGCCAAAGCGGCGGAAAGTAAGCAAGCACCACCATCCCGGCGTATCCGCTGGGCAGCTGCGGCACGTTATCAAAGTGACGCAGTGCTTGATAGCTGCGACTCGGATTTGCGTGGTGATCTGAATGGCGCTGCAGTTGGTAGAGCAGTAAGTTAGTTACTAGGTGGTTGCTATTCCAAGAGTGCTCCGGCTTACAGCGCTCGTAGCGGCCATTTTCGTTTTTCTGGCGGCAGAGCCCGTAGTGCTCAACGTAGTTAATTATTTCAAATAGGCTGGCCGAGACAGCGGCCTGCAGCAATAAAAACGGCAATACGATCCAGCCAAACACGGCCGTTAGTCCTGCGAACAAGACAACGCTCATCGCCCAAGCTTGGAGGTTTTCGTTGCTCACGCTCCAAACAGACATGGCGCGGCCTTGAAGGCGGTCCTTCTCTAAATTCCAAGCGCTCTTATAGCCGCCGATTACGGTGCGCGGCAGAAACTGGTAAAAGCTTTCGCCATAACGTGAACTGGCTGGATCTTCTGGGGTGGCGACACGTACATGGTGGCCGCGATTATGTTCGACGCAGAAGTGTCCGTAGCCGGTTGGTGCAAGCGATAGTTTAGATAGCCAGCGCTCAAACGGATCGTTCTTATGGCCCAGTTCATGGGCGGTGTTAAACGCGATGCCATTCGTTAACGCGATTGACCAGCCCAAGCCAACCACTCCAAACCAGCTTAGTGTGCCGCTGCCTACAACCGACACCGACCAGAGCAAAGCGATAAGTTGTAAAGGCACAAAGGCGTAAACACAGTAGCGGTAATACTTGTCTTGGCTCAACTGGTCAACTACTTCTTCTGGCGGGTTGTGTGGGTCTTTGCCAAGTACCTTGTCCAGCAAGGGAAGGATTGTGTAGAGGAATAGCGGTGGAAACCACATACCCAGCTCGGAGCCGGTGGCCCAGGTAATTAAACCGCCCAACAATGGGAACACTGGAGTAATTAAGCCTAGCGGCCATAGATAACGTTTTTCGTCTTTCCAGCTGCTGTTGCTATTCTCTGTTGATAGCTTGTTTATAGTGTTCATCAATAATGCTCCGATGTGCTTCTTAATTAATCTACTTTTAAGTAGATTAATTGTCGATCTTCAGACTGTCAACCAATAAGCGTCGCGGAAAGCTGTTTGCTGACTGTTAAACTTAGGCGCTTATGGCAATTTTCGCTTACAACACAACAATCTACTACGCAGTAGATTTCTAGGCTTCTTTTATGGCGCGCCCTCGTAAAATCGCTGACAACCCGCAAACTCGCGACTTAATCCTTAAGTCGGCCCGCCTTGAATTTGCTGCTCGCGGAATCTCAGCGCCGCTAGATGCGATTGCCGAGCGCTGCGGAATCCGTCGCTCGTCATTGCTTCACCATTTCAAGTCAAAAAATTTACTCATTGATGCAGTGATAGAAGACATCTTGGAAAAAGCACGCACTCGTCTAGTAGACGCTATTGCTGCCGGCAACAATGACTACACCAGCAGCATGAATGCGGTAGTCGCGGTGCTTCGCAATCTAGAAGAGGAAGAACAAGGTGTCGCCGGAATGCTTACTCACTGCATGCTTACCGAGGACGAGGCCGGCCCAGTCACCAAACGCGCCGCCGAGTTCATCGAAGTGATTCAGGCAACGATCTTAATGGCGGGCGCAGGACGCAACCGGACGAGCGATGAGATCAAAGCCGTAATTGCCCACTTGGTTGTTGGCGAAATCACAAGAGCTGCGCTCGGTAGCAGAGCCACCCAGCTGTGGGGCCCTGCCGATGGTGTTAACCCGCTATTCAACGCCTACTTCATCGGCGAAGCCAAGTAACTGCAAGCAGCATTGTTGGGCCTGCAGAGTAAATCAGCTACCATCCGCCCTTTAATACCTTCAGATTCGGAACATTCCATGACTACAGCGTCTGGCAACTTGTATGTAATCTCAGCTCCGTCAGGCGCTGGGAAAACCAGTCTCACCCGTAAGCTAGTTGAGCAACTCAATCATCCAGCGCAAACCGTGGCGTTTTCTATTTCTACCACCACTCGTGCGGCCCGCCCAGGAGAAACTCATGGGGTGGATTATTTGTATGTTGATAAGCCACAGTTTCAAGAGCAAATTAACCAAGCTGCGTTTCTGGAGCATGCACAAGTGTTTGGGAATTATTACGGCACTAGCCAAGCTCAAGTTGAGTTAGAGCTAAAAAAGGGCCGTGACGTAATTTTGGAAATTGACTGGCAGGGTGCCCAGCAAGTTAGAAAACAGGCTCCAAACTGCATCTCAATCTTCATCCTGCCGCCATCGCGGGCAGAGCTAGAACGCCGTTTACGCTCTCGCGGACAAGATAGCGACGACGTAATAAATGGCCGTATGCGCGAAGCAGTTAACGAGATGGCGCACTTTGCTGAATTTGATTACCTCGTAATTAATGATTATTTTGACCTCGCACTAAGCCAGTTAAACGCCATATTTCAAGCCAATCGCGTTACACAGCAAGCACAAGCGGCTCGCAGTATTGAGCTGATCGGCAGCCTACTTGCTTAATCTTAATAGTCGCGGCGGTTCCAATACGGGATAGCTTCACTACAATGCGCTTACTTGCTGCGTTGCAGCTTTCTTGCCTCATCTAAACACCAAGGACATCCCATGGCTCGCGTTACCGTTGAAGACTGCCTAGAAAAAGTAGATACCCGCTTCCAACTTGTTTTGGTTGCATCGAAGCGTGCTCGCCAGATTGCTCGTGGATCAGAAGCTACCGTTGATATCGAAAATGACAAACCTACCGTTGTTGCACTTCGTGAAATTGCAGCGGGTCACGTCTCAGTAGATATCCTTGACGCTCCAGAATTTGAACAACAGTTTGAAGACGCTCAAGGCCCAGATCTAGAAATTCGTATATAGACACGTAGTTTGGCGTGAGATTAGCGGAGTTTTCCGCTAATCTCGTGGAATGATCAACGCTAGCGACATTCCGAATGCCACCGACCAACTTCCCGCAATTGTGCCGGAAGGCAGCCCCACCGAAGACCGTTCGGCCAACAGCCCCCAATCTGATATGTTTGGCGGCGATCCGCACGGCATCGAGTCACTCAGCGCTGCGTTAAGCTCCTATATGTCTGACGAGCACGTGTCGTCTATTCGTGCCGCCTATGCCTTGGGTGCAGATGCCCACCGTCACCAATACCGCCGCTCTGGCGAAGCCTATATCTCTCACCCTGTTGCAGTAGCCAGAATTCTTGCTGAAATGCATATGGACTGGCAAACCATTGCGGCTGCGATTCTGCACGATGTTTTGGAAGATTGTGAGGTAGAGAAAGAAGTGCTAATCGAAGGGTTTGGCGAAACAGTCGCCGATCTGGTCGACGGCGTGACTAAAATCACCAAGCTAAAAGACAAGTCTAAAAAGCGCCAAGAAGCTGAAAATTTCAGCAAAATGTTGTTGGCGATGAATAGCGACATACGCGTGATCGTGATCAAGCTAGCGGACCGCTTGCACAATATGCGCACCATGGATTCGCTGCCACGCGAGAAGCAATCACGTAAGTCATTAGAAACACTGGAGATTTACGCGCCGATTGCCAATCGCATGGGAATGAATTCCATGCGTACCGAATTAGAAGACTTATCGTTCAAGTACATCCATCCGATG
>JBLHFB010000003.1:0-21708 GCA_047614865.1 Gammaproteobacteria bacterium
TAATGAGCTATTGCCTCGGT
The DNA here is from genome assembly GCA_047614865.1 of Gammaproteobacteria bacterium. Classification (GTDB taxonomy): domain Bacteria; phylum Pseudomonadota; class Gammaproteobacteria; order JAPPPA01; family JAPPPA01; genus JBLHFB01. The sequence goes on from JBLHFB010000003.1 coordinate 21, forward strand.
AATAGGCGCTCCCCATAAGATAAAAACGCCCGAGTATGCTCGTCGATAACTGCTATACCGATAGTTATTAGGCACTTCTACTGGTTAATTTCCCCAGGTGTTCCGTTTCAAAGACTAATACCTGACTACGCTGGACGAGGCGACAAGCAAAATTAACCAATGGCGAGCACATTACAACCTTGTTCGGCCGCATAGCTCGTTCGGCTATGTGCCGCCAGTTGTGTTTGTTCAACAAGCCGCTTAACCTTGGATCATCTCATCAAAGCGTTGGTGTTAATGCTGGGGAAAGGTCAAAGTGAAGCAGCTGTTTGATGAAATGGCCGGAAATATTCTTAGCTAAAGTACATTCAGTAATTCAAGTCGAACTCGTCTTTCGATCTTATCCCAACACAACTGACAAACACTCCACACAAGCGAGATTCATTGCTTAGCAGTTTGGACTATTTATATTCTTCAGCTCTGCGTTTTGGACCGTTTATATTATTTGTTCTCAAGGTTTTGGACCATTTATATTAAACGTGGACCATTTATATTCTTTCTTCTCAATTTATATAGCGAAATCTATTCCACTGTGACTGATTTAGCCAAGTTCCGCGGCTGATCTATGTCTGTGCCTTTTAGTACCGCCACGTGATAGCTCAATAGCTGCAACGGAATCGTATAGACGATTGGTTCAAGCAAGGGTTCGCAGTGGGGTACACGGATCACGGTAACGCCCGGTTCATTTTTGAAACCTGCCTTAACGTCGGCGAAAACAAATAGCTGGCCGCCGCGCGCGCGTACTTCTTCCAAATTGGATTTAAGTTTTTCTAACAACTGGTTATTTGGCGCGACGGTCACAACGGGCATATCTGCATCGACTAGCGCTAGCGGGCCGTGCTTGAGTTCGCCAGCGGCGTAGGCCTCGGCATGAATATAGGAAATCTCTTTAAGCTTAAGGGCGCCTTCCATTGCCACGGGGTACTGCTCACCACGTCCAAGAAAAAGGGCATGGTGTTTGTCGGCAAACTGCTGGGCCAGGTGTTTGATTTCACCATCCAGCTCCAAGGTCTGCTCGACGACTACCGCTACTGAACGTAGTTGAGATATCACTGGTGATGCGTCGAGGCCACGCGATTCCATCATCGCTGCAGTTAGTTGCAACAGGGCGATAAGCTGAGTGGTAAAGGCTTTAGTTGATGCAACACCAATCTCTCGGCCGGCATCTGTCATCACGACAAAATCTGACTCGCGAACCAGTGAAGTATCTGGAACGTTGCAAATAACTAGGCTAGCCAAATAGCCTAGGTCCTTAGCTAAACGAAGCGCTGCTAATGTGTCTGCGGTTTCGCCTGATTGAGAGATGGTTACGAAGAGCTGATCGTCCAGCACTACTGGCTGGCGATAGCGGTACTCACTAGCGATCTCAACCACACAGGGAATTCCGACAAGGCTTTCAATCCAGTAACGAGCGACCAAAGCAGAATGGAAGCTGGTGCCACAGGAAATAATGTGTACGCCTTTTACATTTCCAAGCAGGCTGCTCAGTCGCTCGTCACCTAGATCGATCCGGCCGTTCTTAATTCGGCGATTTAACGTATTACGTATAGCGGTCGGCTGCTCATAAATCTCTTTAAGCATATAGTGACGATAGCCACCACGGTCAACCGACTCCGCGGTTAAATCAGAGACCTTGGTAGGGCGATCAACCAAACCTCCAGAGGCATCATAAATCGTCACCGACTCGCGAGTCACGTCGGCCACATCGCCTTCTTCTAGATACTTAAACTGATTGGTTACTGACAGAAGAGCTGTGATGTCGGAAGCGATAAAGGTTTCTCCGATACCACAGCCGATCACTAACGGGCTGCCACATCGGGTAGCAATGATACGGTCAGGATCGCCTGCACAGATAGCAGCTAAGCCATAAGCGCCTTCTAGCCTGACGACAGCGGCGTTAACGGCAGCCAGAAAATCGTTTGTTTTCTGATAATGGTGCTCAATTAGGTGCGCAATTACTTCGGTATCGGTGTCGGATAGAAACTGGTATCCAAGCGCGGTTAACTCAGCCCGAAGTTGGGCGTGGTTTTCAATAATGCCGTTGTGAACAACCGCAATCGAATCCCGAGAAAGGTGCGGGTGTGCATTGCGTTCTGCGGGCTCTCCGTGAGTGGCCCAGCGGGTATGCGCGATACCGGTAAACCCTTCTGCTGGATTTAGCTCCAGCGCTGCAGCGAGCGCAGCAACCTTGCCGACGGCGCGGACCTGTTGAAGGCGGCCATCAGCGTTCAATAGGGCCAAACCGGCCGAATCATAGCCGCGATATTCGAGCTTAGTTAGGCCTTCGACTAGGATGCGCTGAACACTGCGCTCTGCAATTGCACCGACAATACCGCACATAAAATTTACCTATTTATTGTTTGTGGGCCTAGCCCAGTCAATAGAACGTTGCTTTACTGCGGTCAAGGTTAGTTGCTTTGCTGTAGCGTCTTTTCTCAGCGTGGTTCCAGCACCTACAGTCGCATCGTCTCCCACCGTTACCGGCGCCACTAATTGAGTGCCCGAGCCAATAAACGCTCGGTCGCCGATTATCGTCTGATGTTTATTCACACCGTCGTAATTACAGGTAATGGTGCCGGCGCCGATATTGACTTCGACCCCAATCGTCGCATCACCGATGTAGCTAAGGTGGCTGACTTTAGAGCCCTTGCCAATCTTGGAATTTTTCGTTTCGACGAAGTTTCCGATTTTGGCGTTCGCTGCTAAGCTGGTACCAGGACGAATTCGAGCAAACGGGCCGATGGTGCACGACTCGGCGATTTTGGCGCCATCGATGTGGCTAAATGGTCTAATTTCTGTTCCTGCAGCTACAGTACAGTTCTGCAATATGCTGTGAGCACCAACAACAACGCCTTCGCCCAGACTTACATTGCCGACAAAAATGCAGTTGATGTCGATACTAACGTCGTTGTCGCAGCTCAAATCGCCCCGGACGTCTATGCGACCTGGATCTACCAAATGTACGCCTTGATCAAGAAGGCGTATGGCCTGTTGTTCTTGAAACATACGCTCGCACATGGCTTGCTGGAGGCGGCTATTGATGCCTCCGAGTTCCTCAGGAGAGTCACACAACACGGCTTCCACTCTTTCGCCATGACGGTTAGCGATTTCGACGATGTCGGTGAGGTAATACTCACCCGTCACGTTGTCGTTACCAATTCCGCGGATATACTGATGCACGACATCACCGCGGATCGCGATCACGCCAGTATTGATCTCCGTAATTTCGCGCTCTATCTCGCTAGCGTCCTTATGCTCGGTGATTGCAACGCAGCGCCCATCGGTTTCCCTAATGATCCGACCGTAGCCAGTCGGGTCGGGTGCGTGAACCGACAAGAGCGCTACCGCCGCATCATTTAGTCCGCCAAGCAGTTGCTCGCAGCTCTCTTTAGTAATGAGGGGGGCATCTCCCATCAATACTAGAACTGCATCGGTATTAGAAATGCCCGACAACGCCTCTCTTACCGCGTGACCTGTGCCTAATTGCTCGGTTTGTTCTGCATAGGTGAGTTTTTGACCCGAGGTGGCGGCGCGTACTTGATCGCCGCCATGGCCAACAACCAAGTGAATATTCGCACCGTCTATTTCAGAAACCGTATTGATAATACGCTGCACCATCGGCAAGCCACCGATATCGTGAAGTACCTTAGGCCGGTTGGATTTCATACGTGTGCCTTTACCGGCAGCAAGAACGACAATGTCAAGTTTCATATACAGTTCTACGGTTGAATGTTTAGACGCATAGGGCAGCCTATGTAGAACGTAGAATACAAAAAAGGCAGGTTAAAAACCTGCCTTTAATGCTATCAAGAGATCATACGTAATTGTTAGTGACGTCTACGCAACTTCTCAATGAGTTTTAGCTGGGCTAAGGCGATTGCTAATGTGGCCTGAGCTTCTGCTACGCCTTGGCTATTAGAACTAGCCAGGTTTGCTTGAGCGGCTTCACGAGCCGCCTCGGCAGCTGCTTCATCTAGATCAGCTCCACGCAATGCAATATCAGACAAGATCGTTACTTGCCGAGCTTGAATTTCCAAAATGCCGCCATCAACAAAGAGAGTCTCTATGTCTTTGCCGCCAGATTGAATGCGAACTTCACCTGGGCTCATTTGTGTCAGCAGCGGGGTGTGATTTGGCGTAATGCCGATCTCACCCTCAACCGCCGGCGCGATCACTAGGTCAGCAGCGCCAGAGTAAACGTGTCCCTCTGCGCTAACGATGTCGACGTTAAACGTGCTCATAAATACCTACCGTAAAATGTGATTCGGAAGACCGAACTACATAGCCTTCGCTTTCTCAACTACTTCGTCGATAGAACCAGCCATGTAGAAAGCCTGTTCTGGCAGGTGGTCAAATTCACCTGAAAGAATACCTTTAAAGCTTCGGATGGTGTCTTTTAGCGAAACATACTTACCCGGAGAACCGGTAAAGATTTCAGCTACGAAGAACGGCTGAGATAGGAACTTCTCAACTTTACGTGCACGTAGTACGATTGCCTTATCTTCTTCAGATAGCTCATCCATACCAAGAATCGCGATGATGTCTTTCAGCTCTTTGTAGCGCTGAAGTACGGTCTGAACACCACGCGCTGTCGCGTAGTGTTCTTCGCCTACAACTAATGGATCTAGTTGACGTGAAGTTGAATCAAGTGGATCTACCGCAGGGTAAATACCAAGTGAAGCAATGCTACGAGACAGTACAACAGTAGAGTCCAAGTGAGCGAAGGTAGTAGCTGGCGACGGATCAGTCAAATCATCCGCAGGTACGTATACAGCCTGAACCGACGTAATAGAACCGGTTTTAGTAGAAGTAATACGCTCCTGAAGAGCGCCCATTTCTTGGGCCAACGTAGGCTGGTAGCCAGCAGCAGAAGGCATACGACCTAATAGCGCAGATACTTCAGTACCTGCAAGAGTGTAACGATAGATGTTATCAACAAACATCAATACGTCACGACCTTCGTCGCGGAATTTTTCAGCCATGGTCAAACCAGTCAATGCAACGCGTAGACGGTTACCTGGAGGCTCATTCATCTGACCGTAAACCAACGCCACTTTATCAAGTACGTTTGATTCTTTCATCTCGTGATAGAAGTCGTTACCTTCACGAGTACGCTCACCAACACCCGCGAATACAGAGAAACCACTGTGCTCGATAGCGATGTTACGGATAAGCTCCATCATGTTTACGGTTTTACCAACACCCGCACCACCAAATAGACCAACCTTACCGCCTTTAGCAAACGGGCATAAAAGGTCAATAACCTTAATGCCGGTTTCTAATAGTTCGGTTGAGCCAGCCTGCTCAGCATACGTTGGCGGATCACGGTGAATGGGCATAGAATCTGCAGCGCCAATAGGGCCTGCTTCATCAATTGGCTCACCCAACACGTCCATGATCCGACCAAGAGTCTCGGGGCCAACAGGAACGGTAATTGGTGCGCCAGTGGTAACAACCGCCAGACCACGTGTTAGGCCTTCAGAAGAACCCATCGCAATCGTACGAACAACGCCGTCACCCAACTGCTGCTGGACTTCTAGCGTAAGGTTCTTTTCTTCAACCTTTAGCGCTTCGTAAATGTTCGGGATTGCGTCCCGCGGAAACTCGACGTCGATAACCGCGCCGATAATTTGTACGATCTTTCCAGAGCTCATGCCTAACCTCAAAATCTAGGGTGTGCAGTATTAAATACTTTAGTATGTCGGAACCTAGGCTTATACAGCCGCGGCACCCGCCACAATCTCGTTCAATTCAGTGGTGATAGCAGCCTGACGTGCGTTGTTGTAATCCAACTGAAGACCGTCAATAAGATCTCCCGCATTATCAGTCGCGGCTTTCATTGCCACCATTCGTGAAGCCATTTCGCAGGCCACATTTTCAACCGCTGCTTGGTAAACCTGAGATTCGACATAACGACTCAAAACAGGATCAAGCAACTCTTCGGCTGAAGGTTCGTAAACATAGTCCCAACCAGGACCAGATTGATCTGTGGTCGTAGCCGGAACCGGTAACATGCGCTCGACCGTTGGGGTTTGCGTCATGGTGTTTACGAAACTGTTATTCGCCAAATAGATTTCGTCGAGCTCACCATCATCAAAAGCGTCAAGCATCACTTTAACGACACCAATAAGCTCGTTAAGGCTCGGCTTGTCACCAATCCCATCTACTTGCGCAACGCGTTCAACAGATAGATTCTTAAAGAAGACAGTAGCCTTACGACCGATCAAGCAAAGCTTTACGCTAACACCTTGGTCTTGCTTCTCTTTGATGAACCTGAGCAACGGACGGAACAGGTTAATGTTCAAACCGCCACAAAGGCCACGATCAGTCGACACAATGATGATGCCGATTGACTTAACTTCGCTGCGCTCTTTCAAATACGGATGCGACACATCAGAGCTGGCAGACACTAGGTTGTCGATCACGCCACGCATTTTCTCTGCGTACGGGCGAGCCGCTTCCATACGATCTTGAGCACGGCGCATCTTACTCGCTGCAACCATTTCCATCGCACGCGTAATCTTTTGCGTGTTTTGGATGCTCTTAATCTGCGTCCGGATTTCTTTAGCGTTAGCCATTAGCTAGCCCCGATTCCTTAGTACGCGCCAGTCGCTTTGAACTCGTCAAGCGCTTTACGGAAAACGCCTTCCAAATCTTTGTTCCAGTTTCCTGAATCGTTGATTTCGTCCATAGTTGACTTATAATTTACGTTCAAGAAAGCGTGTAACGCTGTTTCAAACGGAATAACATTCGCAGTATCGATATCGTCTAAGAAACCTTCGTTACCAGCGAACATTGAGGCAGACATTTCAGCAACACTTAACGGTGCAAATTGGGTCTGCTTCATCAGTTCGGTAAGACGTTCGCCACGGTCAAGTTGAGCACGTGTCGCCGCATCTAGATCTGACGAAAACTGAGAGAAGGCTGCCAATTCGTCGTATTGAGCTAGAGCAGTACGAATACCGCCAGAAAGCTTCTTCATAGCTTTGGTTTGTGCAGCGCCACCGACACGAGATACCGAAATACCTGGGTTAATCGCTGGACGGATACCAGAGTTGAAACGATCTGTTTCTAGGAAGATCTGACCATCAGTAATCGAAATTACGTTGGTAGGTACAAATGCAGATACGTCACCAGCTTGGGTTTCAATAATTGGAAGCGCGGTTAGAGAACCGGTCTTTCCTTTTACTTCGCCGTTGGTGTACTTCTCAACATAATCAACCGATACACGAGCAGCACGCTCAAGTAAACGGGAGTGCAAGTAGAACACGTCACCAGGATACGCTTCACGCCCAGGAGGACGACGAAGAAGTAGTGATACCTGGCGGTAAGCCCATGCTTGCTTAGTAAGATCATCATAAACAATCAGTGCGTCTTCACCGCGATCGCGGAAGTACTCACCCATTGTGCAACCAGCGTATGGAGCCAAGAACTGAAGCGCAGCAGAATCAGATGCGCCAGCCGCTACAACAATTGTGTGAGCCAATGCGCCGTGTTCTTCAAGCTTGAGTACTACGTTAGCGATTGTTGACTGCTTTTGACCAATGGCAACATAAACGCATTTAACGCCTGAGCCTTTTTGGTTGATAATCGCATCAATCGCTACAGCAGATTTACCAATCTGGCGATCGCCAATGATCAGCTCACGCTGGCCGCGGCCAACAGGAACTTGTGAGTCAATTGCCTTAACACCGGTTTGAATCGGCTGGTCAACTGACTGCCGCCAAATAACGCCTGGAGCAACTTTCTCTACCGGCTCAGTGCCGACAGATTCAATTGGACCTTTGCCGTCAATTGGCTGGCCAAGCGTGTTAACAACACGACCCAGTAGCCCAGGACCAACAGGAACCTCAAGAATACGACCGGTAGTTTTAACCGAGTCTCCTTCTTTGAGGTGCTTGTAGTCACCAAGTACTACAGCGCCAACCGAATCGCGCTCTAGGTTCATTGCCATAGCGAAAGAATCGCCAGGCAGCTCAAGCATTTCACCAAACATTGCAGCTTGTAGGCCGTGAACAGTAATAATACCGTCACTTACGCTCACAATAGTACCTTCGTTGCGGGCTTCTGCAGCCGCGTCAAAGTTACCAATGCGCTGTTTAATCAGATCGCTAATCTCTGAAGGGTTCAATTTCATCACTGTATCCCTTGCTCTTCCCGTGTGGGTCAATAAGGTCGCGTCGAATATCGGCGCGAATTAATTCAATAAAGCGCTATTCAAGCTTTCTAGCTTGGTTCGCACAGATCCGTCGATCACTAAATCACCGGCGCGAACAATAGCTCCGCCAAGTAACTCCGCGTCTACTGCAGAAGTGACACGAACGTCTCTGCCCAAACGGGCTTTAACACCATCAACAATTTTAGTCAGCTGCTCGTCGCTTAACGCGATAGCAGATGTAACTTCAACATCAACTACGCGTTCTGCTTCGGCGCGTAACACTTCGAACTGGATTCTTAACTCAGCAGCCAATGACAACTTGTCATTTTCGCTAAGCAGACGAACCAAGTTTGATGCTGACGCATCAAGGCCACCACAGCAATCAATTACCGCTTCAGCCACTTGTGCTTGACCTACTGCTGGGCTGCCAATCAGCAGCTGCACAGAAGGATCGGTAACGACTTCAGACAACGTTTCCAATGTAGTAGACCAAGCAGCCAAGCTGCTTGCCTCTTCTGCCATCTCAAACACCGCTTTGGCGTAGGGGCGTACCAGTGTGGTTTCAGCCATTGTTACTCCGTACTCGCTTGAAAGTGTCGCTTAAAGCTTGGCAGCTAAGTCATCTAGAAGACTGGCGTGAGCCGTATCATCTAGTTCCTTACCAAGAATGCGACCTGCACCGGCTATTGCCAACGAAGAAACATCTTTACGGAGGGCTTCGCGTGCTTGAGCGGTTTCTAGCTCAATCTCTGCTTGCGCAGAAGCAACAATGCGCTGCCCTTCCGATGTAGCTGTTTCTTGGGCTTCACCAACGATTTCCGTGCCGCGAGTATTCGCCGCAGCAACAATCTTGGCAGCCTGTTCGCGGGCTTCACGAATCACTTGATCCGCTTCACCTTGTGCATCTTCAAGAGCGCGTGAACTGCGCTCTGCAGCAGCGAGACCTTCAGAGATTTTAGTCTGACGCTCTTCCATTGCTGTCGCAAGAGGAGGCCAAACAAATTTCATCACGAACCAAACGAAGGTCAAAAAGACCGCCATTTGTACTATGAGCGTTGCATTAATCACTAGAAAGCTCCGCTAGTGGTCTATTGCCAAAAATCCTAAAGCTCAAGCGGGTCTTATTGACCAGCTGCTGCTGTAATAGGAGCTAGGAACGGGTTTGCAAAGGTGAAGAACATGCCCATGCCAATACCGATCATTGCTACCGCATCAAGAAGACCAGCAACGATGAACATTTTTACTTGAAGCATTGGAGCCAGTTCTGGCTGACGCGCGGAACCTTCAAGGAATTTACCACCAAGAAGACCAAAACCAATAGCGGTTCCGAAAGCGGCTAGACCAAGAACCAAACATACCGCAAGAACGGTCATGCTCTGAACGCTAGCAATTGCACTGAGATTGTCCATCATTTACTCCTAGATAAAAGCGACGGGCTAATAAAAAAAATTACGAAACTTTAGTGTTCTTCTACTTCTGCGGCCATGCTGAGATAAACGATCGTCAACATCATGAATACAAAGGCTTGAAGAGTGATTACCAAGATGTGGAAGATAGCCCACACCATGCCTAAAATATACTGGAATATGCCAGCTGGAATAACACTCCAGCTTTCAACCTCACCTAGTGTGAAGAGCGCGATAAGCAGGAATACTACTTCACCAGCGAACAAATTACCGAATAGACGTAGCGAAAGCGAAATTGGCTTAGCTAGCAACTCGACAATGTTAAGAATTAGGTTGAATGGCAGCATCTTAGCGCCAAACGGGTGAGTTAGCAGCTCTTTAGCGTAACCGCCAGCTCCCTTGTATTTAACACTGAAGACCAAGATCAGCACCAATACCGACAACGACATCCCGAATGTGATGCTCATGTCTGTGCTTGGCACAACTTTAAGGTATTCAATTCCTATCAAGCCCGCAGCAGCTGGAAGCAAATCTACCGGCAGCAAATCCATCGCGTTCATAAAGAATATCCAAACGAATATCGTTAATGCCAGCGGTGCGATAAGGCTGCTTTTAGCGTGAAAGGTGTCTTTGACCTGGGTGTCTACCATTTCAACAACCATTTCGATGGCGTTTTGTAGCCCACTAGGCACGTCTGATGTTGCTTTGCGTGCAACTGACCAGAATAGCCCGACAAAAGCCAAGCCAAGCACAACAGAAAAGAAAATACTATCGACGTTAAGAGACCAGAAGCCACCTTCCTGACCAACAGACAGATTCTTAAGGTGGTGAACAATGTACTCACCTGGTGTCACTGCGTGACCCGCTTCTGCCGCCATATTTCCGTTCAACCTTTAGTCGCGTTTGCAATCAGTGCAAACCAATAAACCGAATATGCCGCCACAAATCCGCCAATTAAAGGCAAGAAAGGTGGCTGCAACAGCCAAGACACTAGCGCAAACCCAAGAGTAACCACTAAAAACTTTAGTGCGGCGCCCTGAGAGAAAGCGCCGAGAAGCTCTTGAGGCTGCCAAATCCGTCCTGACTTGAAAACCATTATTGCCATCAACGCACTAGACGCTGTTGCAATAGACCCACCACAAAAAGCGGCAAGGAAAAACTCTTCGCCAAACAGTCCAGCCAAGCAGGAAATCACCAGAGTGACTGCCGCTTGAGTTAAGACCAACTTCCAAGCATAACGACGCGAGAATTGATAACTATTTCCACGCATTGCTTAATCCAGAAGAGATCTCGGGAATTTGGATATTGCACCATTTTGGTACGGCAAGAACAACATTCTTAAGCCAAATTTTGTGTCCGGATTATACGGGCGAGCCTCGGTGACGTCAATAGACTATTCTTCGCGTTTGCTGCGCCGCACAATAACCACTTAGTGGACCAGCAAGGCTGCCGCAACAAGACGGTAAATAGGTTACTTGATGTGGTTCAGTATGCCGTCAAGCTCATCCAAGGAGTTATAACGGATATTAAGCTGACCCTTCCCGCTCTGGCCGTGCTTGATTTGCACTGTTGCACCTAGCTTTTCAGACAAATCATCCTGCAGCACTCTTATATCGGGGTCGTTGACAGGCGCGTCCATGTCCACTTCTGGCTTAGGCTCTTTAGGCGCTAATGCCTTACGCACCAGTTCTTCCGTAGCTCGAACCGACATGCCTTTTTTGGCGACCGCTCTCGCAGCCTTTGACTGCGCCAAACCCTTCAAGCCCAACAACGCTCTAGCGTGGCCCATTTGTAGCTCTTGCTCATCGACAAGCAATTTCACGTCGCTGTTTAAGTCCTGGAGGCGAAGTAGATTGGTAACCGCAGCTCGCGAGCGGCCGACTGCCGCGGCCGCCTGCTCATGAGTCATTCCAAACTCATCAAGCAATCTTTTGAGCGCGGTGGATTCCTCAAGCGGATTGAGGTCTTCACGCTGAATGTTTTCGATCAACGACATCGCGACCGCAGCCTCATCAGGCACGTCTCGAATTACTGCCGGAACAGAATCCAGTCCGGCTAGTTGAGAGGCTCGCCAGCGACGTTCTCCAGCGATCAGCTCATAGCGCTGGCCGTTCTCATCTTCGCCAAACGGGCGAACAATTACTGGCTGAACAACGCCTTGAACTCTAATCGAGTCGGCTAACTCTCTCAGCCCCTCTTCACGAATGACGGAGCGCGGCTGATACGTGCCGCGCTGAATGCGCTCAACAGGGATCTGGCGAAGATCGCCTTCCGCATGGTTAGTCTTGGCTGAGGCGCTTTCGCCACCAAGAAGGGCATCTAAACCTCTTCCCAATCCACGCTTCTTACTCATGCCTTAATCCTTTTCTTTTCACGGCGCAGCATTTCTCCAGCCAAGGCGATGTAAGCCTTGGCCCCACGCGAGCCTTTGTCATACTCGATAATCGGAATGCCGTGACTCGGAGCCTCGGCCAAACGAATATTGCGAGGAATTATGGTACGAAGCAACTGCTCTGGGAAATGAGCTTCCAGCTGAGCCGAGACTTCTTGCCCCAATCGATTTCGATTGTCGAACATAGTTCGCAAAATCCCGTCAATCTCCAGCTCTGGGTTTACCGCCTCTTTAATCTGTCGAATAGTGCTGGTAAGTGCTGAAATACCCTCTAAAGCATAGTATTCACACTGCATAGGAATAAGCACACCTTGAGAAGCAGCCAAGGCGTTCAAGGTCAGCAAATTTAAAGAGGGGGGGCAGTCTATAAAGACGTAGTCGTAATTATCGGCCACGGTTGCTAATGCACGTTTCAAAATCCCCTCGCGACCCACTTCGTTCATTAAGCCCACTTCAGCCGCGGTCAAATCTCCGTTTGCTGGCAACACTGCAAAGCCAAATTCGCTCTCTAATATTGCTTTAGATGCGGGCAGGCCATCTAGCAAAACGTCAACAATACTGGCTTCTAGCGAATGCTTGTCGATTCCTGCGCCCATGGTCGCGTTGCCCTGCGGGTCAAGGTCAACCATCAGCACTCGGCGCTTGGCCTTGGCAAAGCCATGCGCAACACTCACGGTGGTGGTGGTTTTGCCCACGCCACCTTTTTGGTTGGCCACGGAAATAATACGAGCCATTTTATAGCCTTGTAAGTTCTAGTACGCAGCGAGGCGCATCAACGCCTGGCACCGAAAAATCATGCTGGGCGGCAAGCGCCCAGGTTTTGGGTAGCAGCGTGAGCTCTTCTGGAGCTCGACTACTTTTCATCGCCATTATGCGCCCATCGGCAGCACAGAGATGCTGGGTTAGCGAAATCAAGCGCTCTAAAGGCGCAAATGCACGCGAAAAAACCACATCAAACCCACCGTCGAAACCCAAACTTTCTGATTTAAAGGCCTCAACGCGACCATGGACAACCGTCACGTTGTCCAATTTCAATTCGATAGCTGCCTGCTGGCAAAAACGCGTTTTTTTGACATTGCTATCGAGCAACACAAACTGGACTTGCGGGAACAGTATCGAAAGAGGGATTCCAGGCAATCCAGCACCAGTGCCGACGTCAATTATCGAGCTTCCGCGCACGAAACGCGCCACCGCTAGGCTGTCGAGTAAATGCAATGGAACCATCTCTGCTGGATTACGCACAGCAGTCAAGTTGTACGCCTTATTCCATTTCTGCAATAACGCTAAATACGCGTTGAGCAGATCCACTTGGTGGCTACTCAGATCAATCCCGAGGGATTTTGCGCCTTGTTCAAGCTCCATAAGGCCTCCCACTATATGAAATTGACGATAAAAAAGACCGCATCAGCCAGCCCACTGTCTTTTTGAATGTTTTGCGCATCGGCAATAAACATTTGTGCGGGCAATTATACGGGCACGCAACTCAATTCCCAACCTGACGACAAGTAGAAGCGAAATATTCTACGCAACAGGCTGCCTTGGTAGCTCCAGCTAACAGCGGCCCAAGAAAAACGGCCACACAACCAAAAAAGCCCAGCATCTGCTGGGCTTTTTTGCATTACACGATGAGCTTAACGGTCAGCAATCGGCATGTACTTCACTTGGCTTGGCCCAATGTAATCAGCCGAAGGACGAATCAATCGGTTGTTAGCACGTTGCTCAAATATGTGAGCAGCCCAGCCGGTTAGTCGGCTCATCACGAAAATCGGGGTGAACAACGGTGTCGGAATTCCCAAGAAGTGATACGCCGTGGCGTGGAAGAAATCTGCGTTTGGAAACAGCTTCTTCTCGTCCCACATAATTTGAGCAACACGCTCAGAGATATCGAACAAGTTTTTACGGTAAGCCTTGTCGCCTTCCAGCGATTCATCATCTGACTCAGCAAATTGACGAGACCACTCTCTAATGATCTCGTTGCGCGGATCGGATGTTGTGTAAACACGGTGTCCGAAGCCCATTATTTTGGCTTTTTCTGCCAGCATCTTGCGGATGCCCGCATCAGCATCATCAACGTCTTTGAAGGTTTGGATTAGCTCCATTGCCGCTTCGTTTGCGCCACCGTGAAGCGGGCCACGCAAAGCGCCAATTGCGCCAGTTACTGCTGAGAAGAAGTCCGACAAAGTGCCGGTAATAACGCGACCAGTGAAGGTTGATGCGTTGAATTCATGCTCTGCGTATAGGATCAATGAAACGCCCATGCACTTAATCGCTTCAGCAGTCGCGGGCTTGCCATGTAGCAAATGCAGAAAGTGGCCGCCGACAGTGTCATCGTCAGTCACGGTATCGATACGTTTGCCATTGTGAGCAAAGTGGTACCAGTACAACAAGATTGATGGGAACGCAGCCAATAGGCGATCAGCTTTCTCGTGTTGCTCTGAGAAATCGCGCTCAGGCTCAATACAACCAAATACCGATGCGCCGGTACGCATAACGTCCATTGGATGACTGTCGGCAGGCAGTTGCTCAAGCGCCACTTTCACGCCTGCTGGCAAGTCACGCAGGGTTTTTAGCTTGGCGATATAGGCATCGAGCTCTTCCTGAGTAGGCAGATTTCCATACATCAGCATATAGGCCACTTCTTCAAAGTTGCCTGCTTCAGACAAATCTTCAATGCCGTAACCACGGTAAGTTAGCCCCGAGCCCGGAAGGCCGACGGTACAAAGGGAAGTTTCGCCTGCTGAAACGCCTGCAAGGCCGCGTGTATCTGCTGGTTTACTCATACGAGTCTCCAAAGTGTAAGTTAAGCAATTTTTACCAAAGTACGACCGGTGATTTCACCGGAAATGTACTTAGGGGTAATTTCAGTGAGCTGGTCCAAGCTGATTTCACGCTGGATCATTTGCTCAAAACAAGTCGGTTTTAAGTCGCTAGCTAGGCGCTCCCAAACCCGCAGCCTTAGGTTGCAAGGGGTGGCAACCGAGTTAATCCCCAGTAAGTTTACGCCCCGCAATATCAACGGCATAACCGACGTTTCTAGTTTGTGGCTGGCCGCTAGGCCAACTACTGCAACATTGCCCCATTCACCGGTTGTGCGAGTTAACCATGACAACACCTCGCCACCAAGGCTATCCACGGCTCCCGCCCATAGCGCCTTGTCTAGCGGGCGCTTGGAGATTTCGATTTTATTGCGATCAATAATTTGGCTTGCTCCAATAGATTTCAAATAGTCCGCTTGATCCGGCTTGCCGGTTATCGCAGCGGTTTCAAAGCCTAGATTTGAAAGCATATTGATAGCAAAACCACCTACCCCGCCGGTGGGACCAGTAATCGCGATTGGGCCCATCTCTGGCGTTTGGCTGTTTTGCTGCATACGATGAACTGCAAGCGCAGCGGTGAATCCTGCAGTACCAATTGCCATTGCGTCGCGCAATGAAAGACCTTCTGGCAATGGAATAACCGAGTCTGCAGCAACGCGTACGTATTCGGCAAAGCCACCGTCATATATTTCGCCGATGTTGCAGCCGGTTACCAGCACTTCATCGCCCACTGCATAACGATCGTCGTTACTACTGTGAACAGTGCCAGAAACGTCAATTCCCGCTACACGGGGCAGGTTACGCATTATTCGCCCAGCACCAGTGATCGCCAAAGCGTCTTTGTAGTTAATATCGGAGTACGCGGCTTTAATTACCACTCCGCCCGGGGTTAAGTCATCTAATGAGATGCTTTCGATTCGTCCAGCAGTAGCCCCATCTTGTTCGTGAACACGACAGGCTTTAAAGGTAGTCATAGGAGATGTCCTTCTGTTGCGGGGACAGAAGGATAGGGGAAGAGCCCTATCCTGTAAACTCAGTGACGTACAAGACGGCGAATTGACAGTAATCCGGCCAACAAGGGAAGAATGCCCCATGGCGCACCGCAGCCGTTGCCTTGCGCTGACAGCCCCGCTTTAACGGCCTCGGGATTGCGCACGCCGCCAGACTCTGTGCCCTAGTCTGTCGCAATTAAACGCGGACCCATCGTTGCTGGATCATCACCATTTAGGCACTCCGCGCCGGTTGCCGCGGGGTCAAGCCAGTCAGATAATCGCGAGTCTGGGGTTCCGCCACCTAGCCAACTACTGGCCAGACGACCGCACCAATCTGGCTTGTCGTTGCCGCAGCTGGCTTCGCCGCCAGAAAGCTGGCCAACCACACGGCGACTGCCGCTCCAGAGACCGCCACCAGACGACCCCGGTTCTGCGGTTCCAACGTCCCAGTCCGCGACTCTGGGGAAGTTTGCGTCAAACAAAGCACCTTCTGCGCCAAGTGGAGTAATTCGCAAAGGGCCAAATTCGTAACAAATTTTCTTACTGCCTGCACTGGGACGATGAATAGTAACTCCAGACTTCGGCGTAATGTTTTGCCTATCCCAACCGGCATAATGAACATCGTTAGTCGGATCCACATCATTGGGTTTTTCCATAAGTCGGGTCAAGCTCAAATCAGACCCTGCCCAAAAAGCCACTAAGGTCGCGGCCACCTGCACGCCATCTAGCGATGAACGGGCTGGGCGTTCAGCAGCCCCACAACTTGGAATCTCCTAATTCCAATACGCCACCACGCTCTGCGCCTCGCTGGCGGTGTTAACGCAATGCTCGGCGGTAAGAATATACGGGGCGGCAGTGGCGGCGGTGTTGTGGAGTAGTACGCGTGTGCAGCTGCAGTAGCTGCCGTCGTCAGACGAGGCGGTATCAATTCGCATTACCGACTGCGTTTCATCCCGGCAGCCATTGCCCTCGCCACAACTCGTCTCGACCTGACAGCTCGCAGCTTTCTGTAGATTCTGCTTTTTCACTCGACTTATAGCCTTAGTTCACTTGAAATATATGCAGCGTAAGCACCTGCTCGGGACTTTCCCTAGTCACCATTAGCGTTACCTGGTCGCCCAGTGCAGCAGGCAACCAGCTAACTTGCTTCAGTCGCGTTGCGGGCCAGGTTTTATCGGCGCCACCCAGCGATTGCAGTCGAACATTGGCATCGGCGGGCAGATCTAAGGTCGAGAATCCTAGGTGCAACGCTTTGGCGCCCGCACGTTGCACTTCAAGCAGCCATGACAAACCGTCGTCAGACCATTGACCGTGCGCTGCCGGAGGAATATCTACTTGAATTGGCAACGATGTACGGTTGACCAATATGTCGAGCTCGCTGGGGATAACGTCTGGAGCAGGCGAGACGACGTTGCGTTTGCTAATGCAGGCACCGAAAGCAACGTCACCAGCCTACTAAGAACTCTTGGGCTCACCGAATTACTACGCAATATGATCGTAAAGTATCAAAATATTTCCCAACAGAAGCGGGCGGCAAGCCTTCTGCAGTGGGAGCGATTTCATCGGGCTATTTCGTGGTCGCCATTCTTTTCCTAAAGTATAACGAGGGCAACAATGCCTAGCTATCAAATGCTCGCCCTAGCTTAAGGTGGAGGCAGCACCTTGCCTGGATTAAGAATATTCTTAGGGTCGTAGCTAACTTTCAAGGTCCGCATCAGATCAAGCTCTACCTGAGATTTGTATTTGAGCATCTCGCCCGTTTTTAGCTGTCCGACCCCGTGTTCAGCGGCAAATGAACCGCCGTATTCCTTGACCAAGTCATGTACCAATCGATTTAGCTCTCCCCATCGCGACAGAAACTGCTCCGCCGGCATATCCCATGGCTGGGTGAAGTTGAAATGCAAATTCCCATCACCTAGGTGGCCAAACGGGCAGGCTCGAATACCGGGAATTAAGCGACTCGCCAGCTCAACAGCTTCCTCGGTAAATTTCGGGATTGAGGATATCGGCAACGATATATCGTGCTTGATACTCGCTCCCTCAGCGCCTTGGGCCTTTGGAATGCTTCGCCTGATATTCCACAACGCTTGCTGCTCTATTGAGCTTTCCGCCACTACCGCCTCTAGGCCCAAATCTTGTGCAAACCTCTTGAGCTCGTCGACAGATGCCACGCTTTTGGCGCCCGACAATTCCAACAACAGATACCATTGATGGGACCCTTCAAATGGATCTGCGCAGTCCTCTCCGTGATCGATTGCAATGTTCCACGCCATCGCAGACATCAACTCGCAGCCAGTAACCACATCGCCGAACGCGCTGCGGGCTTTGCTCAACGCATCGACAACTTGCTGGGCAGATGGAGCCCCCAACAGCATTACCGAACGATATGAAAGGATTGGAAATAGCTTTAAAGTCGCCGCTGTAATCACGCCTAACGTACCTTCGCTGCCAATAAACAACTGCTTTAGGTCATATCCACTATTGTCTTTTCGCAACGCGCCCAATCCATTCCAAAGCCTCCCGTCGGCAGTTGCTACTTCAAGGCCTAGGCAAAGATCCCGCGCATTGCCGTAACGCAACACGTTTATTCCGCCGGCATTGGTAGCCAAATTGCCGCCTATCTGAGCCCTTTCTTCAGCGGCGTAACTAAGCGGGAAATACCGCTTAGCCTCGCACGCCGCTCGCTGCACCTGAGCCAGCGTCACACCCGCTTCAACTGTAATTGAAAAGCCCTCGGGATCGACATCAAGTACTGAATTGAGCCTTTCTAGGGACAAGCAAATTGCGGGGCGATCGTCGTCCCATTGAGGCCGATCGACCGCTGCCTTAAGCTTGTCGCTCCAGGCTATCGAACCACCAACCAGCCCAGTGCCACCACCGCGTGGAACCACCACCACATTCGCGGCGTTGCAGGCGGCGAGTAAATCAGCCACCTGACTTGCCGAACTTGGCCGAGCAACTAGCAGGCCTGCCGCCGAAAAGAGGCCGCGCTGTTCACGGGAATATTGCTCCGCCGAATCAGCCTCAAGCCACATCGCAGCGGGAAATTGGTCACGAATTGTTTGCAAGCGCTCTGTCATCTGTTTAGTTTGGCGGAAATTAAACCGCTAAAGCGAAAAAAACTGCAAATATGTCGAAAACAATCACCCGCGATATCGAAATCAGCGTGCTGCCAGCTTGGTTGCCTGAGCGATCAAACTTAGCGAAGAGCGAATACTTCTTCGTTTACCAAATCCAGATCACCAATCACGGCGAAGACCCAGTTCACCTGCTGAACCGACATTGGGATATTACCGACGACAACGGAAACTTAGAGCAAGTAGATGGCCCAGGCGTAGTAGGTCGTCACCCAACTCTAGAATGCGGAGACAAATTTGAATACACCAGCGCCTGCCCTTTGCCGACAGCCAAGGGAAGTATGGGTGGTTGGTTTGAAATGGTCGGTTCGGACGGCGAACCGTTTAACGCGTTGATTGAACCGTTTTACCTAGACGCGAATATCGCTAGGAACTAGCCAGCGCTTCCAACTCGACCACTCGCGCGGTATCGCCGTCTATTCGCCAGCGGACATTCACGCCAGAGATAATGGCACCGTAAATCCGCGAATTATTCTCAGACTTTCGGTAAGCAGGGCGAACGTCGAAGGCGAGTGTTTCTGACACTAGCTGCTGTAGCGACTCACTTTCAACTTCCACATCAAACACCACGTTTAAAGTGGCTTCTGGCGCTTGGCTCGCGTAGCCACAGCGCGCGTCGGCAATCGCATCGGAATATCTTAAATAGGGTTTGATGTCGAGAACTGGCGTGCCGTCAACAAAGTCGCCACCCAGCAGCTCTATCTCTGAGCCATCGATCTTGCCGAGCTTTACAACCGACCAGCCAATAGGGTTGGGGCGGAAATTTGAGCGGCTGGCAAACACACCGACCTTCTCATTCCCCCCCAAACGCGGGGGTCTAACCGACGGCTGCCACTGTCCTGCGGTTTGGTCAAAGACAAAGCACACCCACAGATGAGAGAACTGTTCTAAGCCAAGCAAACAGGCTGGTTGGGCGGCTTCGCCCTGCAATTTCAGCGTAGCCGTTGCTGATTTGACCAAGCCAGGCTGGCGTGGAACAGCGAACTTCTCTTCAAAGCACGATTGAATAATTCCAATCGGCTCGAACGTCCAACTAGCCAGCGTGTTCATCCGCAATGATTGCTTCCTTAGGATGGCTGATTAGCTGCAGCACATTTTGCTGGGTATCTGGGCCAAGCAAAGTTACCCAAGCCGCGGCGCGATCACGGATAGCGTCAGAAACAATCAAGCCCGGCTTGTCGTCGCCGCTTTCGGTCACCAATTTATACTCGATGAGAGTGTTTAGATAGCCACGGAATAAGGCTTTGTCGAAATATTCAGGCGCAATTCGTCCAGACAGTAACGCCATGCGCTCTGCCATTTGCTGCGCTTCAAGTTCAAAGTCTTTGCGGGTTAGTGTTTCAGTTGGATTATGTTCGGCCAAAATTAAGTTGGCCATACAATAACGCTCAAAGGTCTCGCGTAACACGCGGCCCAAACCTACCAGTACAGCAAACAAACGACTCCGCACATCTGGACGAGTGTAGCTGCCATCGTGGTTATCAATTAACAGCCCAAGCTCGACAAAAGCAGTAATCGTGGATTTGAATATTTCCTTAACTTCATCTACCGACCAAGTCAGAAATAACTCCTGTTTCAAAAGCGGATAGATTACCTC
The DNA here is from genome assembly GCA_047614865.1 of Gammaproteobacteria bacterium. Classification (GTDB taxonomy): domain Bacteria; phylum Pseudomonadota; class Gammaproteobacteria; order JAPPPA01; family JAPPPA01; genus JBLHFB01. The sequence goes on from JBLHFB010000003.1 coordinate 20,558, forward strand.
GCAACGCGATAACAGCTCTTCTCCAGTCCACGTTTCTTGGTGGCGGAACTGACGCGCAAGCAAAGCTGGAACAGCATACAAATGCACGATGTTATTGCGATAGTAGGTAAGCAGCGCTGCGTTCTTACCCGATGCGGTAACAATTCGACCCCATTCGTGATCGATCGCTTCCAAGCCTGCCAATTTAGCGGCGCTATCGAATATTTCTTTCGGAGTACCCTCAGGCATTATGACGTCGCTAGAATACGGGCGCTTTTTAAGCAGCTCCAAGAACACGGCAATTTGGCTAACCATTTCAGATTCTGCAATTGAGCCACGCGGGCTGGATAGCAAAATCATTGACACTAAGGCAACCGGGTTGAGCACCGCGGACGCGTTAATCCTACGCATATTGTCTTGTGACACATACTCAACCAACTCAGACAGCCACTCAGGCTTGCCATCACTCGCTTTTGCTTCTTCTCGCCAGTTTGGATAGGTAGCGTCCAAATGGGCGTCCAGCTCAAGTGGCTCACCAAACGAAACGTACGGACTGCCGTAGCTAGAATCAAAAATTTTCCGTGCGCTGAGAAGCTGGCTAGCAGATTCTTTCTTTTTCTCGCCGCCACTCAATTCTTTAGCGTAGCTATTGGCCTCAATTAAACGGTCATAACCGACATAGACTGGGACAAAAATAAGTGGCTTCACTTGGTTACGCAGGCCACTCTGTAGCGCCATCGACAGAACGCCGGTTTTTGGTTGCAGCAAGCGGCCAGTTCGAGAGCGCCCACCTTCCGGGAAAAACTCTATTGAATAGCCGCGGTTAATCAACACGTCTAGATAGGCCCGGAAAACGGCGGTATAAAGCTTCTTGCCAGCAAATGTGCGGCGAATGTAAAACGCACCACCGCGGCGTAATAACGAGCCTACAGGCCAAAAATTCAGATTTATGCCTGCGGCAATGTGCGGCGGCACTAGGCCGTTGCAATACAACGTCTGGGAAATCAGAAGATAGTCGAAATGACTGCGGTGGGACGGCATATAAATCACACCGTGATCTGCTGCGGCCGATCTCAGGCGCTCGGCGTGGTAGGTTTTAACGCCCGCAAAGATCTTGCGCCACACCCAGGTTAAGAACAAATCCAAGATCCGGATTACCGTGCTTGAATATT
>JBLHFB010000004.1:0-20594 GCA_047614865.1 Gammaproteobacteria bacterium
ATTAACGCCCGTCACTAATATTTGACCTCCCGGAGCGAGCAAATGATTTAGCTGCCGCCAGTTAACTGCTTCGCAGTTTGTCCCCATAAAGCTGAGTGCGAAGGGCACTACGATGCTATTTAAGCTTGCTGCTGGGAAATCGACATTTCGCTGATTGACGAAACTATCGCAAGAGATTCTTTGCACGAAGCCCGGAACATTTTCCAATACGGCGCTGAATCGCTCGTCGCAATTTACTAAGCCTAACTGTGGCCCTGTTAAAAGCGCGGCGAAGTAGTGTTGTATTAGAGCGGCTTGCTGTTCGCACACCCCTGCTGCTTCTGGGCTTTGTAGCCAAACTGAGAACTTATTGAAGTTTCGCTGGGTCTGAGCGGCGTTCGGATTGGTCATGGCTTACTTATACTTTGCGGGTTCTTCACTGTAGAATGTCCCCTTTAGCGGCCCAGTTTACCGCGTTAACATTCCACGGTTATGGAGAAAATTGCAGCTCGTTCCAAGTGCAGAATATCTATGCAATTTCAAGCATTACACTTAGTACAGTCAACCACACTAATACTAGTGTTGATTGGCTGCATTACCTACCCCCAAACTCATGCTGCTGGTTCTTCAGCTCCGGAATCGCAGGTTGTTCAAAGCGAAGTTTTGGATGGCAGCTATTCTCAGCCTGATCGGAAGGGCTACGTTGTAACCGAAAAGCCTCGTTTGGTTCAAAACGCTCCGCAATCTGTAGAAAATCAAACTTCTGCCCCTCAAGATGCAGCCGTTAAGCGTTCGCCGGTGATGGCGCAGAGCGCGGAAGTCGCTGCCCAGGATGACGATGACATTTGGGCTCGTCTACGGGCTGACTTTGAAATGCCAAGTAGCCGACATAAGCCTGAAGTTAAACGCTGGATTAGGTGGTATCAGAAGAACCCTAGGCATTTGGAGCTAATGTTTGAACGCAGTCGATACTATTTAAAATACGTTGTAGATCAAGTAGATAACCGACATATGCCTATGGAGGTCGCGCTACTGCCAGCGGTTGAGAGCGCTTTTGACCCATTTGCCTATTCGCACGGCCAAGCAGCCGGTATGTGGCAGTTTATTCCGATGACCGCTGACCGTTTTAAGCTGCGCCGTGATTGGTGGTATGACGGGCGTCGAGATGTGCTGCAGTCGACTGCCGCTGCGTTAGATTATCTATCCTACTTGTCGCGGTTATTTGATGGTGATTGGGCGCTCGCAATGGCAGCCTATAACTCCGGTGAAGGGAGAGTTGGGCGGGCAGTTAGAAAAAATAAAATGGCTCGCCGTGGAGTCGCTTTTTGGGATCTTGATTTGCCCGTAGAAACTACTAACTATGTACCTAAGCTGGTTGCGTTAGCGGAAATCATTAGACATCCGGAGCGCTATGGCGTGACTCTGCCGTCGCTTCCAAATCGTGATGTATTCATGCCGGTAGCATTACCTGGGCAGATTGATTTAGCCCAAGCAGCAGATATGGCCAAAGTTGATCTGTCGCTAATTCAGAAGCTCAACCCAGGCCATAACCGGTGGGCCACTGCGCCTACAGGGCCGCACCGGATACTCTTGCCAATCGAGGCCACTGATCGATTCAAGATCGCTCTGGCAGCCAAGGGTGGCAAAGGGTTGGTTACGTGGCAGCGCCACAAAATTACTAGCGGTGACAACTTAAGTCACTTGGCGTCGCGGTTCGAAACGAGCGTCGAGATGATTCGTAAAGCGAATGATATCGACGGAAGCAGCATTCGTATCGGGCAGCATTTGATGATTCCTGTCTCTACTCGTGGTCTAAAGGACTATTCACTGTCTGCTAACTCACGTCTGGAAGCCTCACTAGAATCGGCTCGCCGGTCGTCTAGCAGTGCGGTATACGAAGTCTCTAGTGGTGACTCGTATTGGAGTATTGCCAAAAAATACGGCGTTTCCGTAGACGAGCTTTTGAGGTGGAATAAGTTGTCGAGAAAAAGTTACGTTCGCCCTAGGCAAAAGCTTGTTATACGTAGCGCAACGCGATCCTTGCCGAAACATTTAAAGAAGGTGAATTACACCGTGCGCAGCGGTGACTCACTGGACTATATCTCACGTAAGTTTCAAGTTAGCATTCTTCAAATTTGCGACTGGAACAAAATTGAATCTACCGCCTACCTGCAGCCAGGCCAACGCCTGAGGGTATTCGTTAACCCGATGGAGCTATCTAGCTAAATGAGTGCAGGAATTTTTGCGGGCGATGACATACGTGATAATCGCGCTGAGTTAGAGCGAAAGGTAGCCCAGACTCTGGAGCTAGCTAAAGCCAAAGGCGGCACTGCCGCATCGGTATCGCTGTCCTTGGATCAGGGTTTGTCGGTGTCTGTCAGGCAGGGGGAAGTCGAGACTTTGGAGTTTCAGCGGGATCGCGGCCTTGGAGTGACTGTCTACCACGGCCAAAGCAAAGGCCATGCAAGCTCTGGCGACTTGTCGAATAGCGCCTTGGCGGAAGCAGTAGAGGCCGCGTTGAGCATCGCGAAGTACACCGCCGCGGATCCGCATGCCGGATTGGCAGATGCGGACTTGATGGCAACGGATTTCGCAGATTTCGACTTGTACCATCCGTGGGATGTGAGCACAGAGCAAGCCATTGAGCTGGCGCTGGAAGTCGAACAAGCCGCTATCGATGTTGATTCACGGATCACCAATTCTGATGGCGGCTCGGTTTATACCGGACGCGGGCTAAGAGTATTTGGCAACAGTCACGGCTTCGTTGCTAGCGCAAGCGGTACTAATCACAGTATTTCTGCTGCGGTTATTGCAGAAGATGCGGACGGTTCGATGCAGCGTGATTACTGGTTCGATTCTAAACGAAACGCAGCCAATATGGACGCGGCCAGCCAAGTTGGTCGCCTTGCTGGTGAGCGGACCATTGCACGCCTTGGGGCCAGACAGCTAGGTACGATGTCTTCGCCGGTTGTTTACGCAGCGCCAGTTGCTCGTGGCTTGATCGGGCACTTCATGGGCGCGATTCAAGGGGGTGCGATATATCGTAAGTCGAGTTTTATGTTGGATAAAGTTGGTCAGCAGGTATTTAGCGATCAGATTCAGATTGCTGAGAACCCCCATCTAGTAGGCGGAAATTCCAGTTCGTCGTTTGACGGCGAAGGCGTCGCGACGCGCGCGCAATCATTTGTAATTGATGGGGTGCTGCAGAAATACACCTTGGGAAGCTACAGTGCTCGTCAGCTCGGTTTGAAAACCACCGCAAATTCTGGGGGTGTTCGCAACCTAACGGTTAACTCAACAGCCGGTGATTTGGCTAGCTTACTGGCGACCATGGGAACTGGCTTGTTAGTGACAGAATTGATGGGGCAGGGTATCAATAGTGTAACTGGCGACTATTCTCGTGGCGCAAGTGGCTTTTGGGTAGAGAACGGCGTTATTGCGTATCCGGTTGAAGAAATCACGATTGCCGGCAATCTAAGCCGAATGTATCAATCGGTGATAGCGGTAGGCAGTGATGTCGATCGGCGCGGGAATATCGCCTGTGGTTCGATTATGCTTGAGTCCATGAGTATTGCTGGCGCCGAATAGCCGCCAGCAATACATCATTACAGATGTGATTTTCCCGTTAAACTAAGTGTTCCAGAAAGACGACTTGCCCGCGACTAGCGTTCCGCTCGGAACGCTGAAGGGACTGATGGAACGCTCTAGTTGACCAGCTAACTCAAAGAGTGTTTCTTCTCCGCCAAAGCGCCCGTGGAAGCAGCTCCCAATCGGTAGCCCTTGGCTATTCCAAAACAGCGGCAACGACATGCTGGGTGTGCCAGTGATATTTGTTAGCGGCGTGTAAGACATCCAGTCGTAGATTGGCGCGCCGGCATCAATTAGAAAATTCTTTTTCTTAGCAATGCCTTCGATTGGCAGAGTGGCGAGTAGATACTGCAGAAACTTATCAATCCCCGAGGCTTTTAGTCCACCAACCGTTAGTGGCGGGGTGCCTGCACTGGGGGTTAGCCAAACATCATACTTATCCATGAGCTTGCCCATTTCGCGGCCAAACGACTGCAGGTAGGCCCAGGATTCCATTACGTCAGTGGCGCTGAATGCATCGCCAAGTTTCTTCGCTGCCCAGCTTTGGGTCTCAAAGTCAGCACGTGTAGGAGTTTTTCCAAGTAGCTTGCCGCCCATGCGAATAGTGGCTGCCGTATCTGCTGATACAACCCGAACGAAGTGGAAGATTAGTAATTCACGATCGATAATAGGCGCGGCTTCCTCAACCTGATGGCCCAAATCCTGCAGCAAATTTACGGTGTGTTCAACGCCGGCGGTGCAATCTGGATGACTTTCACGGTTCAGCATAGGCGCGCTGGTATAACCGATGCGTAACGGTTTTATGGGGTCGCGCAGGCTGGCCGACACAAACGAGCGCTGAGGATAGGGCGCAATATTGGGCGTGCCAGAATCTGGCCCTGCGGTAAGGTCTAAGGCGAGCGCTGAATCACGTACTGTGCGACTCAGAACATGTTCTTGAGCCATCCCGAACCACAGGTCGCCACGATCAGGCCCGGTTGGTGTGCGTCCACGAGTTGGCTTGAGGCCCACTAGGCCGCAGCAGCTTGATGGCATTCGAATAGAGCCGCCGCCGTCGCCGCCGCTTGCCATTGGGACGATTCCAGCGCTTACCGCTGCGGCGCTGCCGCCGCTTGAGCCGCCGGGCGTGTGAGCGAGGTTCCACGGGTTTCTGCTAGAGCCCCATAGTTCTGGGTCTGTAATCGGGGTAATGCCAAATTCGGGAGTGTTGGTCTTACCGAAAATATTAAGACCTGCGGCCTTGAATCGAGCAACTAGATTGCTATCGTGATCCGGCACGTAATCTTTGAAGAACCGAGAGCCGCTGCTGGTTGGTACTCCTTTCACATCGGCGAGCAAGTCTTTTACGAGAAAAGGAACCCCATGCAGAGCAGAATATGATTTGTCAGAATTTTGGCTGGTAGCCAGCTTGGCGGCTTGATCAGCCATCGAATACACAATCGCATTTATTTGCGGGTTGACCGTTTCAGCTCTGGCAAGTGCAGCCTGCAACGCTTCACTGGGGGTGAATTCGCCCTTAGCTATTTGTTCGGCCAGTCCGGTAGCGTCGAATGCTGCGTATTCTTCAAATGAAATCATTGGTCTCTCTCGCGTAGTTATCGCAACAGTGTACCGCGGCGGGCTGTAGTCAACTCGGAGCAAAAGGCACGAGTTTGGGAGTGTCTAAGTCAGTATTAATGCGCCCAGGCCAAGGAACGCCCAGAAGCCAACTACGTCAGTCACGGTAGTTAGAACGACGCTACCCGCAAGTGCGGGGTCAATTTTAAGCTTCCGTAAAATTATCGGAATCCAGAAGCCGGCTAAACCAGCGAAGATCATGTTGACTACAATCGCCGCGGCGATAATTCCGCCAAGCCGCGGACTGTCAAACCAAAATATAGCGATTACAGCGATTACTGTCGACCATACAACAGCGTTCATGGCGCCAATGATAATTTCACGCCTGAGAAACTGCCTGGCGTTGCTACGAGATATTTGTTCTAACGCTTGGCCACGAATTACAAGTGTTAGTGTTTGGCTGCCGGTGATGCCACCCATGCTGGCTACCACTGGCATCAATACGGCGAGCGCGACTACTTCGTTGATGGTTGCTTGGAACAGGCCAACAACCCATGCAGCCAGCAGTGCGGTAAGCAGGTTTATACCGAGCCATACGCCTCGTTTGCGAGCACTGCGAACGATCGGCGCGAACATATCGGCTTCTTCGTCGAGTCCGGCAGAACCCAAAATGCTGTGCTCAGCTTCCTCACGGACGGCGTCGAGTACGTCATCCACAGTAATCCGACCCATCAACAAGTTTTCCTCATTCACTACTGCGGCGGATAGCAAATCGTGGTCTTCGAATCGGCTGATAACCTTTTGTGAACTGGCAGAATCTAGAATAGGCTTTACCGTGCTGTCCATTACCTCGGCAATGTGCTGACTGGGTTGCTCGGTCAGCAGGGTGCTGAGCGACAGCACGCCACGGTATTTCCCATTCCGGTCGACAACAAATAAAGCATCGGTTCCTGCTGGAATGTTTCGACGCATTCTTAGGAACCGTTGCACTACATCCAATGTGACGTCGGGACGAACCGTAATCACGTCGGTGTCCATTAGGCCACCCGCACAATTTTCGTCGTAGCTAACTACGGCTTCGAGAATCGTACGCTGCTGTTCCGACATCGCCTCCAAAATTTGATCTGTGGCATCGTCTGGTAGGTTTTCAATGACGTCGGCGAGATCATCTATCGCGACTCCATCAAAGGCCTCTACAACCTCTGAGGTGTCCATTTGCTGGATGAGGCCTTCACGAACTTCGTCGTTTACCTCAAGCAGAATTCCGCCGTCGTCTTCGGGATCTGTTAGCTTCCAAACAGCGTTCCGTTGAACGCGTGGAAGCGCTTCGAGAACGTGAGCAATTTCTGCTGGGTGTAAGTTTTGTAACTGTTTGCGAACGTTGCTGGTTTTGCCTTCTAACAGAGCGGCACTTAGCTGTTCAATATGCCCACGATGGCTGTCTGAGTCGGTAGGTTTATCCACAGACTGCTGAGAAGGATCAGGTTTTAACGCTGAATCAGGCATGGCAGCGCTCGCGTAGGTTTAGGTTAAAGTAACTAAATATTAGTGACTTAAGTTTAACAGTGTTATGCCAGAAATAGGCTAGATGCTTTTATATTTGAGCAGCTCTGCAAGCAGAGTTCGTTAGGGACGGTTATTGCCGATTGGTCAAGGTTCGCTAGGATAAGTACATCCCGGAAAAATTCATAGACTAAGGCGTCTCGGCACTTATTGCAGTGAATACTGTGCTCCGCTGCACCGGCAGATTGAGGATATTACAGGGCAAGTATTTGTCGTGCCTCTTCGGTGTCTTTTGCTTGTAGAACTTTATCAGCGAGGTCTTTCATCTCTTGTTGATTGCTACTTGAAATGAGGTGCTTTACTTCTAGAAGGCTGGTTGGATGCATGCTGAATTCGCGAAGGCCCATGCCAAAAAGTAAAGCGGCGTAGCGCGGGTCGCCTGCCATTTCACCACACATGGATACGGGAATATTGTTACGTTTTCCTGCATCGATAGTCATCTGGATAAGTTTGAGAACGCCAGGGTGAAGAGGCTGGTATAGGTAGTTTACTTCGTCGTCAACTCGGTCGATGGCAAGGGTGTATTGGATTAGGTCATTTGTTCCGATTGAGAAAAAGTCGACCTCATCAGCAAGGCTATCGGCACACAATGCGGCGGCAGGCACTTCTATCATTGCGCCGATTGGAATGCCGGCTGGCACTGCAACTCCTTCGGTTAAGAGTTGTTCGCGGACTTCTGAAATAAGTGTTTTTGCACTGCGAATCTCATTCCGGTTCCCAATCATTGGTAGCATGATTTTAATCGGTCCGACGGCCGCTGCTCTGAGTAGTGCCCTAATTTGCACTCGGAATAGGTCGAGGTCTTTCAAGCAAAGACGAATGGCACGTAGGCCGAGTGCGGGGTTGTTGGCCACCGGCATGTTGATACGACTCCCACCGTCGATCTGTTTGTCGGCACCTAAGTCGAGCGTCCGAATGGTGATTGGCTTGCCTTTCATTGCTTTAATGACAGTAACGTAGGCATCGTATTGCTGTTCCTCGGTCGGAAGGCTGTCTCTATTCATATAGAGGAATTCGGTACGGTATAGTCCGATGCCCTCTGCCCCATGTTTTTCACAAGCACGTACGTCTTGGGGTAACTCTATATTGGCGCAGAGGAGGGCTTGCACTCCGTCCTTTGTGATCGCTGGTTTATCTTTGAGGGTGGCGAGCTCATCAAGCCACAGTTGCTCTTCTACCTGCTTTTTTTCGTACGCTGAAATGGTTCGCGCATCGGGTGCCGCAATCAAGCTGCCTTGCTTTCCGTCGATTATCAGCGCTTCGCCTTCCTTCAAAAGGCGAATGTTGCGGACCCCAACTATGCTTGGAATGCTGAGGCTACGGGCTAGAATTGAGGTGTGTGAAAGTGGCGCACCCAGCTCGGTCACAAATGCTCGTAACCCTTGGCTATGCATTGCGACTAAGTCCGCAGGGGATAGATCATCTGTGACCACCACGGTCTGTTCTGAGAGGTGGTTGGCGGTACTTTCAAACGGGGTTTCTTGGTTTAGCAATACCCGCTGAATACTGTCGACGACATGGTCTACGTCGTTTTTTCGTGTTCTGAGGTAGGGGTCATCCATTTGCTCAAAGACAGCAACAAGCGCGTCTCTTTGCAGTCGCAAAGCCCATTCGGCATTGCAGCGATGCTGGTGGATAAGGTCGGTTACGGCGCCAGCTAAGGCGTGGTCACCGAGCATAAGTACGTGTGCATCCATGAACGCGCTAATTTCTTCAGGCGTATCGCTGGGTATTGAGGCGCGGATTGACTGAAGTTGTTCGCAGGCGGCCTGGCGGGCGGCTTGGTAGCGTTGGCACTCGGCGTCTAATTTGGAGGAGGCAATTTTTCGTTCACTTACATCACGCGCGCCGCCGTATACGTGGTGAACTTTGCCGATTACGATCCCGCGTGCAATTCCAATGCCGCTAAGCAGCATGCTCATTCAGCTTCACCAAAGCGGTCGTTAATCAACGAGACGATGGCCAGGTGAGCCGACTCGGCGTCGTCGCCTTCACAGCGCACAGTGATCTTAGTTCCTTTAGCGGCTGCCAGCATCATCACTCCGAGGATGCTTTTGCCGTTAACTTCTTTTCCGTCTTTACTGACGAAAAAGTCGGCCTCAAATTCTCCAGCAGTCTGAACGAGACGCGTAGCGGCTCTGGCGTGAAGACCCAATTTGTTAATAATAGTTACGGTGCTTTGGTGAGACATTCAATTACCTTATGGACAACGAATAACGCCACGCTGTCCGCCCTGCAGAGCAACCTCTGCAAGTTCTTCAAGGGATAGCTTAGGATAGTTAAGGGCGCGCAATAACATGGGCAAATTTAAGCCTGCCAGCACGATCCGATTATTTTGGTTCTGGCACAGGGCGACTGCGATATTGGCGGGGGTGGCCCCGTAAGCGTCGGTCATAACAAGTACGCCGTGGCCGCTGTCGAGTTCTTCGGCAGCGCGGCGAGCTTTTGCAGTTATTTCAGCGACGTTTGCATCCAATCCGACCGGCATGAATTCTACTGCTAGCGGCAACGTCCGCAGCGTAGCTTCGGCTGTGTCGAGCAGCGCTTTGCCAACGTTGCTATGAGTGATAAGTAAAATGCCGACTGACATGATGTGCCTTGCTAATTAGGGTTTGCGCTGAGTTGGCGCAGGTGTGTCGCGGTGCCGAAGCAGTACGTTTTTCCATTTACTCGAGAAATATTCGGTCAGTCGGTTTGCCATATACACCGAGCGATGTTTTCCGCCGGTGCAGCCAACAGCAACAGTAATGTAAGCCCGGTTGTTGGCCGCAAATTCCGGAATCCAACGGTCAAGCATGCCGCTAATATCGCTGTACATATCGTTGACTAAACCTTGCTCGCTTAGCCATTCCGTAACCGCTTGATCATGGCCGTTGTAGTTCCGGAGCGACTCTTCCCAGTAGGGGTTAGGGAGGCAACGCAGGTCAAAAACAAAGTCAGCCGTGCTGACATTGCCGTGTTTAAAGCCAAAGGAGGTAAAGGTGATAGTTGGCTCTCGGTTGGCGGTCGTTTCTTCGTCGAGAGCATAACGTTGCCGTACGACTACAGAAAGTTCATGGACGCTGAGGTCGGAGGTGTCGAGCTGCCAGTCAGCTATTTGCATTAATGGCTGCATCAATCGGCGCTCGGCCTCCACCGCCTCGCTCAGGTTTAACTCGCCCTTGCTAAGTGGGTGCTTATGGCGTGTTTCGCCGTACCGTCGAAGGAGAACGTCGTTATATGACTGGAGAAACAGAATTTCAACTTCTAACGCTGTACCGGCTAGTTCAGGAAACCAAGCACAGAGCCCCGCGATTTGGCTTGTGCTAGAGCGTGCATCAACGCCGATTGCTAGGTGCTTATACTGGCTATCTGTTCGAGTTTGGCTATCTGCGACCAGATTAGGGATTAAGCGCGGCGGAATATTATCAATGCAGTAGTAGCCGATATCTTCCAGCGCTTTGAGCGCGACTGTTTTTCCTGAACCCGATAGGCCGGAAACAATTACTAGTTGCATTAGTCGGCGTCCAATCCGTTGGCAGCTAACGCTGCATTGTGGCGAGCTTCAAATACCTTGTCTGACTCGTAGCCCGAAAGTCGCAGAAGATGATCACGGACAGCAGTTTCTAGCAGCACAGCCAAGTTTCGCCCAGCCGTTACTGGCAAAGTGATTTCCGGAATGGTTACTCCCATTAACACGCGTTCTCGGCGCAGCCCGGAAAAGCGACTTGTGCCCTGCATATCAACCTTATCTAACGGTAGCAAATTAACAATCAGGCGGAGATATTTATTGCGCTTTATTGAGGCGTTGCCAAACATCGCACGAACGTCAATCAGACCAAGCCCGCGGACCTCTAGGAAGTTTCTGACTTCTGGCGGGCAAATACCGTCAATGGTATCTGCCGATATTCGTTTGAATTCAGGGCAGTCATCAGCGATTAGCCGGTGGCCGCGGGTTAGCAGCTCCAGCGCGAGCTCAGACTTGCCGATTCCGCTGGGCCCTGTAATCAGCACGCCTACACCCTGAACCTCCATTAGCACGCCATGAACTGTCTTGCGTTCGCCGAAAAGACCCGCGAAGTGGCCAACAACGATGTCCATGATTTCGTGCCCTGCGCTAGGGCTTGAGCACACTGGAATGCCGGCTTTTTCACAAGCATCACGCCAGGGGTCTGGCAGTCGCAGCTGATCGCAGAGCAACATCATTCCGCAAGGTTCAGGAAAAAAATCGTCTAGCAGTATTTGCATGCGCGCGGAATCTTGCCGGAGGAGGTACTCAAATTCGGCGTCACCAACGATTTGTATTTGATTGGCGTGGACTGGATTGAGATAACCGACCAGTGGTAACGAAGTGCTGCCATCGGGCAACGGCATATTGATTAGGCGTCGTTTTGCGCGCTCGCCAGCTAGCCAGCGCAGTCTTAGTCGAGCGCTGAGCGCCTTGCTAAGATCGTCTACGCTTAAGACCGTTCCGTTGCCTTGCATCAAATCTTACGCGGTGATCAAGCGATGCACTGCCGCGTCGTCGGCAGCCGCACGTACTGAGTTGGTGAAATTGTCATCTGAAAATTTACCCGCAACAGCAGCCAAAATTTGTAGATGCTCTTCGGTGCAATCGGCTGGAACCAGCAAAGCGAAGATTAGGTCGACAGGCTGGCCGTCGCTGGCTTCGAAATCGACGCCGTCTGGTACTCGCATAAACGCGCCAATGGGATTGTCGATACCTTTAATGCGACCATGGGGGATAGCAACGCCGTTGCCCAGTCCAGTGCTACCAAGGCGTTCTCTGCCAAGAAGGCTACCAAAGGCAATGTCTGTTTGTTCCGGAGAGTCTGATAAAACGCCGGCAACAATTTCAATTGCACGCTTTTTGCTGGACGCGTCGCGAGTTACAACACGCTTAGCTTGAATAATGGTGCTTAGGTTCATGTAGTTCTCAATATGTGGCCCATAGTCACAGTGAAATGGGCAATAAAAAACGGGTCGCTATGCGACCCGTTTTACTGAGGTTGCATACCGACATCAACTGGTATGCACGTATTATGCCCACCAAACTATTCGACGGCCATATGTACTTCACCTCGGCGTGCTTCACGGTTGTGATGATCGATTACTTTCGCTCGACGTTTATTAGCGATGCGGTCAATTTTGTCGGTGAGGGCGTCAATTGCAGCATACATATTCGAGTCTTGTGCTTCGGCAAATACGGGGTTGCTTCCCGGCATCGAGACCGTGGCTTCCGCTTTATGGATCAGCTTTTCTACACTTAGGATGACGTGCGCTTTATTGACGCTGTCAAAGTGCCTTTCGACGCGGGTAAATTTGTCTCCAACATACTCGCGCATAGCTTCGGTTACATCTACGTGGTGGCCTGTTACATCAATATTCATATAGTGTCCTCCGATGTACAGATTGAAGAATCATCGCCCAATGCGGTGACCCTAAGCCAGAGGAGGCCCACGTTTGGCCTCATGACGGTTCCATCTAAATGGATTTGGTTATGCCAATCGTTTCCTCGCATGCGAGGGTGGGATTGACAGCGCCTCCCGGTATTTCGCAACCGTGCGGCGTGCAATTTCAATATCCTTCTCTGCCAACAGTTTTACAAGAGCTGTATCGCTCAACGGCTTGTTGGGCCGCTCGGCGGCGACTAGTTTTTTCAGCATCGCTTGAATTGCTGTTGCCGCAGCTTCGCCACCATCTCTGGTGCCGACATGACTCGAAAAGAAGTGTTTAAAGCGCAGAACGCCAAATGGCGTATGCATATATTTGCTCGACGTAATGCGAGAGATAGTAGATTCGTGCATTTCGACGTCTTCAGCGATATCTCGTAGAACTAGTGGGACAAGTGATTCGGCGCCGAGTTCAAAGAATTTGTGCTGACGCATAACAATGCTGTTGGCGACTTTTAGCAGGGTTTCATTTCTGCTTTGCAGGCTCTTGATGAACCATTTGGCTTCTTGTAAATGGTTCTTCATGGTCTCTGCATCCTTGCCTTTGGTCTTTTTCGCTAAAGTCGCATAAAGCTCGTTAACGCGCAGTGGGGTGGTTGCGCCAGGGGTTAGCTCTGCTATCCACATCAGGCCATGGCGTTTAACGTAAACGTCTGGGGAGATGTATTCGGTGGAGTCGTGTTGAAATTTAGCCCCAGGTTTGGGGTTTAAACCGCGAATAACCGCAATTGCTTCGCTTAGTGCGCTCATTTCAACATTGAGAACGCGCCTTAATTTAGCAAGGTCGGCTGTTCCGAGCAGCTCCAAGTGTTGGTCGATAACTTGTTTGGCCAGTACAACGCTATTGTCGGCTAGGTCGGGATATTGTTCGTGGAGTTGGATAAGTAAGCATTCGCGTAGGTCTCTTGCGCCTACGCCGGGAGGGTCTAGTTGTTGAACCTGCTTCAGTGCCAAACTCATTTCGTCGCTGCTGGGCTCTTCTTGATCACGATGCTCGGTTAAGCAACTCGTGAAGATTGTCTCCAAAGGCAGGCGCAAATAACCATCAAAATCCAATGCGTCTACAACGGTTGCGGTTAGCTGACGATCTCGTGTGCTGAGTAGACTGAGCTCCAATTGCCAAAGTAAATGGCCTTGGAGGTCGTTGTCTGATTCGTCGCCAACTCGTTCTACAAAAGGTAGGCCATCTTCATCGATACCGCCAGCGTTTTTTTGCGACGGCACGTCATAAATGTCGTCCCAGCGATAATCTTCTTGCATGGTGTCGGGTAGGGAATCGAGAGTAGAGCTTTGTTCGACCGCATTGTCGTTTTCGCCGTCAGATGATTTAACGCTGTTCTCGTCGGATTTTTCTAGCGAAGAAAATTCTTCAGAGGCGTCTTCGAGCATGATATTTGACTCCAATGCGTCTTGAATCTCGCTTTCGAGTTCAAGGCTGGAGAGCTGTAGCAATTTGATCGCCTGCTGCAATGCAGGGGTCATTGTTAGCGACTGGCCTAAGCGGAGTTCAAAGCTTTGCTTCATTGGAAGAGGGCATCACCTAAGAGGTAGGAATAGGATGATATTGGTGGTTCAGAGGCGGCTCTGTCAAGCGCAGGCAAGCTCAAATTAAGCAAAAGCCGTGCCAATGCGCGATTTTTCCGAGAAAGCGTTAGAGGCGGAAGTTTTCGCCTAGGTAAACTGCGCGAACTTGTTCGTCGGCAAGTACTTCTTCTGGGCTGCCTTCAGCAATCACTTCGCCGGCACTAACGATGTAGGCGCGGGAACAAATCCCTAACGTTTCTCGTACGTTATGGTCGGTTATGAGCACGCCGATGCCGCGTTTTCTGAGGTGTTCTACGATGTTTTGAATGTCGATTACTGAGATCGGATCAACGCCAGCAAAGGGCTCATCGAGGAGAATGAATCGTGGGTTGGCAGCTAGTGCTCGGGCAATTTCAACTCGGCGTCGTTCGCCGCCAGAGAGTGCCATGCCGTGGCTATCTCTTATGTGGGTGATATGCAGCTCTTCAAGTAGGCCGGCTAGCACTTCTTCCCGATCTCCAGCGTCTAGTTCTTTGCGTAGCTCTAAAATTGCCATGATATTCTCGGCAACCGTTAGTTTACGGAACACGGACGCTTCTTGTGGGAGGTAGCCTAGGCCTAACCGCGCCCGAGTGTGCATTGCCAATTTGGTGATGTCTTGACCGTCTATGGAGATGCTGCCGCCATCGGCTTTAACCAAGCCTACAACCATATAGAAAGTGGTTGTTTTGCCGGCTCCATTGGGGCCGAGCAGGCCGACGATTTCTCCAGCGTTTACTTCAAGAGAAATGCCTTTGACAACTTTGCGTTTGTTGTACTGCTTTTGCAGCTGGGTGGCGACCAATTTGCTCACGTTTAACTACTGCCTAACGGTGGTAGGTTGAATGGTAATGCGCACACGTTCGTTGCTGTTAGGGTCGCGCTCGTCATTCCCTGCGATGATTAGATCGCGGCGCATGTCATAACGAATGAGATCACTTGTTACGACGTCGGCATCTCGGGTTAAGTTGGCTTTACCGCGCATTTCAATAACGTCGTCTGAGCTGAAATAAACAATTTCTTGAGCGGCTGCCACAAGCGGATTGGCGCTGGTAGTTGGCTGTTGGGTATAGCGCGCTGGCTGACCAATAATGGTGGCTTTTACATGGCCATCATTGTTGATTTGTTGAATGCGGACTTGATCTGCCGTTATCTCTAATGTGCCACGGGTGAGTTTTACGTTGCCGCGATAGATAGAAAGACCGTCTTGTGAGTCTATTTCTACATATTCCGCTTCAATATCAATTGGCGCCTGAAAATCTGCCGGTACGGCATACGCTAAATTGCAGGCCAGCAATAAAGCGGTTGTAAGGATTTGCCTAGGGTACATATCGCCCTTTTACTCCATCGCTCAGAATCACGCGGCTGCGGTCTAGCTCTACAGTCATATTTTGTGCTGTGACGGTGTGCTGACCCTGTCTTATAAGAACCGGCGCTTGGCTGACCAGTATATTCTTTCGCGGCTCAATCAGCATGGCCGATGTGTGGATTTCTGCCGGAATTACGGCATGCTGGCGGCGCGCTACAACTTCGCCGGTGAGTAGTACTTGGCTTTGATCACCGCTTACTTCGCCGTTGTCCGCTTGCAACTGCCATGAGTCATTTGGCGTGATACTTCCACTACTATTGCTTCGAAAGAAATCGAGTTTAATCTCGGACATCTCAATCGCGTCGTCTGACTGGCGGTGCCGCGCAGTAACTGCATGAAGCTTATAAAGTGGTTTTCCATCCGCGCCCAAGGTGCTGAAGGTAACGTCATTCAGGTAATAGTCAATTCCTCCGGAGAAGATCGCGACGTCCGATGAGCCGTCTGATTTGCTGTCTCGCCCGCTCTGCAATAGCCACGTACTTGCTGCCAAAAGCAGAAGCAGCATGATCATACGGGCGTCTCGAGGCAAGAGGCTCATTGACTATTCATCGGGCAAATTTTGCGCGGAAAGAAGCAGGTCGCAAAGCTCTCGAACCGCGCCTTGGCCGCCAAGCGCGGTGGTTACCCATTTGGCAGCGTCTTTTACTTTGGGGTGCGCATCTGCAACTGCAACCGGCAATCCAACCTCGCGCATTACGCATAGGTCGATTGTGTCATCGCCAATATAGGCAACGTTCTCGGCGCTTATCCCCATGCGTGTGCAGAGCGAACGGAATACCGGTAGTTTGTCGCTGCAGCCTTGATGTACTTCGCTAATGCCTAGGGCGTCCATACGTGCTTTAACAATCGGCGCTTTGCGGCCCGAGATTATCGCCACCGTGATTCCGCCGCGTTGCACGAGCTTGAGGCCGTGGCCGTCGCGTGCATGGAATACTTTCATTTCGATCACGCCGTCACCGTTATGAGGGTCGCTATGAAGAAAAATTCTGCCGTCGGTAAGTACTCCGTCAACATCGCAGATCAATAACTGGATGTTTTCTGCAAGCTTATTTATTTCTGCTGACATTTATACAACTCCGGCTCTTAACAGTAAGTGCATATTGATTGCGCCGACTAATTGCTCTTGTTGGTTGACTACAGGCAGTGCGTTGATGGCCTTCTCGTCCATGATCTGCAGTGCTTCTGCGGCCAACTGTCCAGGCTGAACAGTGCGGCAGGGTGATGTCATGACGGTCGATACCGCATCAGTACGCACGTTAATATTTTGTTCCAACACACGACGAAGGTCTCCGTCAGTGAATACGCCCAGTACTTTGTTGTCAGTATCGACAACAGCAGCCATCCCAAGGTTCACTCGAGTCATTTCAACTAACGCATCGGCAATTGAGGCTTCTGGACCTACAAATGGTATTTCAGCGCCACTGTTCATTACGTCGCTGATCCGCAATAACAGGCGTCGGCCAAGCGAGCCGCCCGGATGGGAAAAAGCGAATTCTTCGGCGGTGAAGCCGCGTGCTTCAAGAATGGCACAGGCTAGTGCATCGCCCAGCACCAGTGCGGCGGTAGTGCTAGCTGTAGGAGCTAAATCAAGCGGGCAAGCCTCCACTTCAACCCCAGCATCCAAGCTCACATCGGCTTCAGTCGCTAAAGTTGAGTCGGGATTTCCGGTCATTGCGATCAACTTGGCACCCATTCGTTTGAATAGCGGCAGTAGGGTGAGTACTTCTCCTGTTTCGCCAGAATTAGATAGCGCAAGTACGACATCATTGCCCGTAATCATCCCCATATCGCCGTGGCTCGCTTCGCCGGGGTGTACGAAGAATGAGGGCGTGCCGGTGCTGGCGAGGGTCGCGGCGATTTTTTTGCCGATATGTCCGGATTTCCCCATTCCAGTAATTACTACGCGACCAGTGCAGTGCAGCATTAGCTCACAGGCTTTTTCAAACTCTTTACCAATGTTCTCGCGAACTCGATTTAAGGCTTGTTGCTCAATGTCGACAGTACGTATGCCGGTCTGAATAAATGAAGTCATAAGGGGATTATGCCGCTTGCGGCAAAAACAGCCAGCATTGATAACTAATAAAACACACAACCAACAAGCCCGCTTCAACGCGGTTGATGCGGCCAGCGCCCTTAAAGCCGAATGCCATGATCACCATAGCGGCGGTCAATCCAAGCATTACCGGTACGTCTCGCGTGATTACTTCTTCTGGTACGGCGGCAGGGCCGAGGACGCCAGCCGTGCCGAGCACCAGTAGTAAATTGAACATGTTGGAACCGATGATATTGCCAATCGCAATGTCGTGCTCCCCCTTCAGCGCAGAACCAAGCGATGCGCCTAGTTCCGGAAGGCTAGTGCCAATTGCAACGATGCTGAGGCCAATTACCACTTCACTAATGCCGAAACCTTCAGCGATAGTAATGGCGCCATCAACCAACAAACGCGCGCCAGTCAACAGGCAAGCTAGGCCAATCATTAGCCAAACAAGTGCTTTCTTGGTGCTCCAGTCGCTCGGGATTTCCTCGTCGAACTCAGCCGCGGCGCTGTCATCAGTGCCGCGGCGACTGAGCCAAAACATCACGCACATAATTACCACTTGGCCAATCAGTAATAAGATGCCGTCGCTGCGTTCCAGAACTTGGTCGTATAGCAAATAGGCGGCAAATAGACATACACCAACTAGCATAGGCATTTCGGTGCGAAATATTTTCGAACGCACCACGATCGGAGCGGCGAGCGCCGAAATGCCGAGGACTAAGGCAATGTTGGTGATGTTTGAGCCAAGCGCGTTGCCGACTGCGAGAGCTGTATTACCTTGCATGGCCGCTTGAGCGGCGACTAGGGCTTCGGGCGCGGACGTGCCGAGGGAAACGATGGTCATTCCAATCAGCAGGGGCGATACGTTTAGGTTACGAGCAGTAGCAGCAGCGCCTTCAACAAAGCGGTCTGCGCCCCAGACTAACAAGGCTAGTCCGAGTACTCCAAGTGCGATTGAGATCCACATATGTGTAAGCTATTTGGATTAAATGGCCGCGGATTATCGCATAGCTGAATAGCAAATCTTGCCGTTAAAGCTATGAGTGCGTTACGCCTCACATCCGCCGATGCTATACAGAGTTGTGGGCTGGCCTATACGTTTGCGGCTGACGGTTGCTTTTTGATCCTGAACTCGCCACGTAGGCTGCACACTTTAACGTCATCTGCAAAAACCTCGCAGCGACAGTAAACGCGGTTCTCTACCTGTTTAGTAATCGTGGCGATCGCGCTAAGCATCTTGCCCCTCGCAGGAGAGCTATATTCAATCTCAATAGACTTGGTTAGCGAATAAGCGCCGCCTTGCGCGGCCGCGAAGCCCATTGCTACATCGCCTAGAGTGAAACTGACTCCGCCATGAACCATTTGCGCGCGGTTGAAGAGTTTCTCGGCGATTGGCATTTCTACTTTGCAGCGGCCAACTTGGTACTCGGCAACAGTAATGCCGAGTAGCATGCAAAAGGGGCTGTCGATTGGTTTATTCTGGCTCATCTGCCCATTATGCAGAGTGAAAATGGTAAAATCCCGATATTCCCTAATCATGGATTTATTTGAATGTCGCCATCCTCTGTCGACGTTGCAGTGCGCATCTCTGCGGCGCGTAAAAATTATGGCTCAGTCGCTGCATTAAAGGGTCTCGATCTCGATATTGCGAAAGGCGAGTTCTTTGGGTTGCTTGGCCCCAATGGCGCAGGAAAGTCCACCCTTATCAATAGCATGGCGGGCTTGACTCGCTTGGACTCCGGAAGCATTTCAATCCATGGCGCGGATACCGTCAACGACTACCGCGAGGCTCGCCGGAAGATTGGAGTGGTGCCTCAAGAGCTAGTTTACGACCCGTTCTTCACTGCCAAGGAAAGTCTTAAATTGCAGGCTGGATTCTTTGGTTTGGGAAGCGAAGTAGACCCGTGGATTGATCGCTTGCTGGAAGGTTTGGGCTTAGAAGACAAGGCCGATACCGCAATGCGCAGTCTGTCTGGCGGGATGAAGCGGCGCGTGCTTATAGGGCAGGCCTTGGTACATCGTCCTCCCGTAGTGGTCTTAGATGAGCCAACCGCTGGTGTTGATGTTGAGTTGCGTCACAGCCTGTGGCGGTTCATTAAGGAATTGCATGCGGAAGGCCATACGATTGTCTTGACCACTCACTACTTAGAAGAAGCCGAGTCGCTCTGTGACCGTATAGCGATAGTGAATAAGGGCGAGTTAGTCGCCTTGGATACGCGTGACGGCTTGCTAAGTCGCTATCAGTTCCGCTGTCTAGAGCTGACTCTGGCCGAAGAGATTCAAGCGTCCAAGCTGCCTGCCAGCCTCATCGACTCAGTTCAGTCAATTGATGGGAAAAGGCTAATTTTAAGGTTAGAACAAGGCAGGCAAACGGTTGGCGATGTGCTCACGGCATTGCATGGAATCGCTTTGGTGGTGGATGTGAAAACTACCGAAGCTGACCTCGAAGATGTGTTTCTAGAAACCGTGGAGAAGCACAATGCTTAAGTCCGGTTTCGTATCGCTGTTTCGTAAAGAGGTTAATCGCTTCACTAAGGTGTTTACCCAGACCGTAGTTACACCGATGATTACATCATTGTTGTATCTAGTGGTGTTTGCCCATGTATTGGCCGAGCGTCAAATGCCGGGTTTGAACGTCAATTACATCGAGTTTTTGGTCCCGGGACTCGTGATGATGACCGTGGTACAGAACGCTTTTGCCAATAGTTCGTCGAGCATGGTGCAATCCAAAATGAACGGAAGCGTGATTTTTATGCTCTTAGCGCCGCTTTCCTATATAGAAGTGTGGGGGGCTTATGTTGGCGCAGCGATTGTTCGCGGCGTGATTGTTGGTTCTGGCGTTTATTTTGCGTCGCTGATTTACGTTGATTTCAGCATGCATAGCTTCGTCTGGGCCCTGGTTTTTGCCATCTTGGCCGGCACCGTATTGGGCGGGCTAGGACTGATTGGGGGCGTGCTCGCTGAGAAATATGATCACCTCTCGGCGTTTCAGAATTTTGTTGTGATGCCGCTGAGTTTTTTGAGTGGAGTGTTCTACTCAATTCAATCGCTGCCGCAGCCTTGGGGCGCTATCAGTCAGTTCAATCCGCTGTTCTATATGATCGACGGTTTTCGCTATGGCATCATAGGCGTTTCAGATGTGAACCCTTGGTTCAGTTTTACCGTGGCTGCTAGCTTTGCGGCCGCCATCTCAATATTTTGTATCTTGCTGCTGCGCAGTGGATATCGTTTGCGTTATTAAGTCGCGTACATTTTTATGAATAAAGAAACAATTCAGGCCATGATTGAACAAGGCCTTCCCGGTGCTAAAGCTGCTGTAGTGGGTGACGATGGTCAACACTTTCAAGCGACTGTCACTTGTCCAGGATTCAAGGGCAAAACTATGCTCGCTATGCACCGCATGGTTTACGAAACGCTGGGCGACAAAATGGGAAATGAAATTCACGCCCTATCGTTAAGAACCCGAGCTTTCTAATGGATAAATTATTAGTAATGGGTGGTGGGC
>JBLHFB010000005.1:0-19425 GCA_047614865.1 Gammaproteobacteria bacterium
CGAGTAAATTTGCGTTCGCCCGTCACTCTGGATTTAGATTTAAGCGTCATGCAGCTCGTCGACCCAATCAGGGTATCGCTGGATACGGGGTGTAACGGCGGCAATTTTTGCCAGCCAAGCAGCGCACTAATACCAAGACCGACGTGTATCCAGCATTGTTATTCGGCTATCCCCTTGAGTCTCTGGCTGACATGAAAATCACCGGCAGAAATTCATAACAAATCACGCTTCCGAAACGGGGGGGGGGTGGCATATCTCTCAACCAAAACGCTTGTCTGGTTGAGCGCATTCTCATGCCTGCTACAGCATCTTGCGCTGAGGCTATTGCCGGCTTTAGCTGTATCGCGCGACCTCGCCTGTGGCGGCGTGAGGCTAAAAATATAGGCGACAAAAGGCTCCCATTCGAACAGAATTTGAGCCTTCGTCTGATGATGTTGTTGGGCGCTTACTGCACTCCAGTAGGTGCGTTAATTTGGCCTCGTTGGTAGTGACCTCGTCACTCCATCGGGCCACTAGTATTGATTGCACAGATGTGTGCAATTCCAGCACTAATAGCTACATAGCCCACATTGAATGGATCGATTGAAACTTGGCTGGAGGGGTCGCTTAACCAGCAATGTGCGGCACCTCGGCTCTCCAAACCGCAGCTCTTGTTCCGGCCCGCTGAAACAACTGTTCCGGATGGAGATGGGTTAGTTGGCGGAGTCGATGCGCCACCGTTGTTGATTGCTTCGTTAATCTGAGGAACGGCATTGTCGTTCTCGACAGAAGTGTGCAGGTTGCCGGTTCGGTAGATCCTCTCTGTCCTTGTGTGCCGGATAACCGCATTGGGCCTTGTGCGTGAGCAGCGCTTGTATCACCAATCAAACCAGCAGGGCCTTGAGGGCCGGCTGTGCCTTGCTGTCCAGCAGGACCCAGACTGCCATCTAAGCCATTACCAATCGAAACCTCAAAAGTGTCTACGTGGCGACCGGTCTTGTACGCCTTGCGCCAGTTGGCCTAGCGATTCGTCTACTACCCAAAGGCGGTAGGCGCCATCGGTCAGGTCGGTTGGTAGGTCAACAATGACATGGTTTTCGCTAAAGCAGCCGTCGCCTACTTGAGGTTCGTTGTCGCCAATAAATACGATAGGTGCTTGACCATTCTGGCTTAGCTCGGTTCCTGTGATGAAAAATTAGTTGTTTACTTCAACTTGTGTGACATCTGCGCCACTGAGTGATCCGGCTTGGGCGGATGAGCTGGATGCTAAAGCAATACCTACTGCTGGTGGAGAGCTGACTCAGCATCAGGTTATATACCGCAGAACCGCAAAGTAGCTGCAAAAATTGAGGTATTCAAGCGCGCCCCGCTGCGACATGGGCGCTCGAGGGGTTAGTGCTGTCTGACCACGGAAAAGATCGAAAGGTTAGCCATCGCGTCACGCCATTCGCTCTCGGGTAGCGGAGCTAGCGAGTCAATTGCTAACTTGGATGCGTCTAGCGCGCGCTGCTTGGTGTATGCCAAGGCGCCAGTGCTGTTGATTATGTCGAGAATTTGAGCAAGCTTATCTAGTCCGCCATTTAGGATTGCGTCGCGGATGATTGCTCGTTCCTGAGAGCTACCTTCGCGCATGGCATATATAAGCGGAAGCGTGGGTTTGCCCTCGGCGAGATCATCACCCAGGTTTTTCCCCATGTCTTCGGCAGACGCGGTGTAGTCGAGAACGTCGTCCATCAACTGATAAGCACGGCCAAGATACATTCCGTATTTCGCCACTGAGTCGTCAAATTGCGGAGTGTTTGCTATTACAGAGCCAGATACACAGGCGGCTTCGAAAAGCTTCGCAGTCTTGCAGTCGATGACTTGGATATAGCTCTCTTCAGTTGTGTCGGGGTCATTGCAGTTAACTAACTGCAGCACTTCGCCTTCTGAAATCACATTGGTAGTGTCTGCCATTATGTCCATAATGCGCATTTCGCCGACCTTAACTAGCAATTGGAACGCCCGTGAATAGAGGAAGTCGCCAACCAATACGCTAGCGTGATCGCCAAATTCCGCGTTAGCGGTGGGCACTCCGCGGCGCAGCAAAGACTCATCCACCACGTCGTCGTGCAGAAGAGTGGCGGTATGTATGAATTCGATGATTGCTGCTAGCAGATGGTGTTGCGTGCCAGAGTAACCGCAGGCTCTAGCCGCCAAAACGCTAAGCATCGGGCGCAATCGCTTACCGCCACTATTAACGATATAATGGCTTAGCTCGCTAACTAACGGCACCTGAGTCTGGAGATTCTGATGAATAAGGCGGTTAACGCTTTCCATTTCTCCTGACGTTGTCTCATTTAATTTTTTTAGTAGCTGCTCGGGACACATTATATTTGCAGTTCATTGTCGATTTTGGGGGTGGCTATTGTAACTTCACCACCATCGTAATGTGCTTGTCGATTTGGCGAAATGATTATTACGGAATCTTCGAAGGTTTTGATTGACCTTGGGCCGCAACGCCGTTAGAATTCGCGCCCTTAAATTCGCCCTTGTGGGTGGAACCAGATTTTCAACCGGCGAAGAGCTCTCTCTTGGCCCATGATCAAAAGAGAAGCAGTCGATGTACGCAGTGATTCACACCGGCGGCAAGCAGTATCGCGTTCAAGAAGGCGAAGTACTGAAGGTCGAAAAACTTGATATCAACGAAGGCGAAACCCTTGAGTTTGATAAAGTATTAATGGTTGGCGAAGGTGCTGACGTAAAAGTTGGCTCTCCATACATCGACGGCGCTAAAGTAGCGGCTGAAGTAGTTACGAACGGACGTGGTGCTAAAATCATCATCATTAAATTCCGTCGTCGTAAGCACTCGCGTACTCGTCAAGGCCATCGCCAGTCTTATACTCAAATTAAAATTACCGGCATCAGCGCATAAGCTGCTGCTTGAACGAACTGAAGGAATAGCACATGGCTCACAAAAAAGCTGGTGGTAGTACCCGTAACGGCCGCGATTCGGAAAGTAAACGTCTTGGTGTAAAAACCTTCGGCGGAGAACTGGTAAGCGCAGGCAGCATCATTATTCGCCAACGTGGTACATCATTTAATGCTGGCGTAAACGTTGGTATTGGTCGTGACCACACATTATATGCAAAAGCAGACGGACACATTGTGTTCGAGCGCAAAGGTCGTCATAACCGTCGCTATGTGCGTGTTGAGCCGGTAGCAGCTGCTGAGTAATAGCAGTTTGTGATTGGACGCAAAAGCCCCGCCTCGAGCGGGGTTTTTTGTTTTTACCCATTAAATCTGTATTTTTCCATCCATATAGTTGTAGCGTTGAATCATGAAGTTTGTAGATGAAGCCAAGATAAGCGTGCGTGCCGGAAAAGGTGGCAATGGCTGCGTTGGATTTCGGCGCGAGAAATACGTTCCGTTCGGTGGTCCCGATGGTGGCGACGGTGGTCGCGGCGGATCGGTTATCCTGATCGCCGACGATGGTCTAAATACACTGCTTGATTTCCGCTTTCAGCGTAAGAGAATTGCACAAAACGGCAAAGGCGGCATGAGTCGCAACTGCTCCGGTGCTGGGGGCGAGCACTTAGAAATCATTGTCCCAGTAGGTACCGTAGCGACCGACCTCGAAACCGGCGAAATCATCGGTGACTTGACTGCAGTTGGTGAGCGAATGCTAGTCGCCCAAGGCGGCGACGGCGGCCTTGGGAATCAGCATTTTAAAACCAGCACCAACAGGGCTCCGCGCCAATCCACCAACGGTACGATGGGTGAAGAGCGAGAAATCCAGCTTGAGCTCAAATTGCTCGCTGATGTGGGACTGCTGGGTATGCCTAATGCGGGCAAATCGACCTTCATTCGTGCTGTTTCTTCTGCCCGTCCGCGTGTCGCTGACTATCCATTTACGACGCTGTATCCCAACCTCGGAGTTGTTGGTGTTAATGCCATGAGCAGCTTTGTAATTGCCGACGTGCCAGGGCTTATCGAAGGTGCTGCCGATGGGGCGGGTCTTGGGATTCAATTTCTGAAGCATCTACAGCGCACCCGGTTGTTATTGCACTTGGTTGACGCCTGTCCGTTTGATCCAGAGCGCGACCCAGTTGAGGATACCGCTAAGATTGCGGGAGAACTAAAAAAATACAGTGATGATTTAGCGAGTCGCGAACGCTGGCTGGTATTCAATAAACTTGATCAGCTGCCGGAAGGCGAGCGTGCAAGCTGGGTAGCTGACCTGAAGGCGCAAATTGGTTGGGAAGGGCCTCATTATGCGATTTCTGCTATTACGGGCGAAGGAACACGGGATTTGTGCAGAGATATTATGGAATACTTGCTGGATAACCCTCGGGTTAATGAGCGAGCGCCGATCGAAGATGGTTTTGATGATGATTTTGATGCGCCGCTTCAAAAAATAACAGAAGAGAAGCAGCGTGATGATGGTGTTGAAGATGACGGAGAATGGGCAGAATGGGAAGACTAAAAGGTCCTCGTAGCGCTATTCCTGGCGCGAAGCGTTGGGTAGTAAAAATTGGCAGCTCTTTGGTTACAGACGATGGGGCGGGTCTTGATGTTGCCGCTATCGAAAGCTGGTGTGCACAGTGCGCCTTGCTCCGCGAGCAGGGTGTTGAGCTGATACTAGTTTGCTCTGGTGCGATTGCCGAAGGGATAGTTCGTCTTGGGCTGCCTAGTAGGCCAGGTTCGTTGGCTGAACTGCAGGCGGCTGCAGCGGTAGGTCAGATGGGTGTGGTTCGAGCATGGGAGCGTGGGTTTGCAAAACACGGCATCGCTACTGCTCAGGTGTTGCTTACACATGATGACTTAGTCGATCGCTCTCGCTATCTTAACGCCCGCAATGCTTTGCTCAAACTCATATCGTTTGGGGTTATTGCGGTGATTAATGAAAATGACACCATCGCGATCGAAGAAATTAGCCTGGGCGACAACGATACGCTTGGAGCCTTGGTTGCCAACATTGTAGATGCAGAATTGCTCCTGATCCTCACCGACCAAGAAGGCTTGTTTGACGCTGATCCGCGGTCAAACCCTGATGCGTCACTGATTTCGGAAGCCAATGCAGACGATTCAAAGGTGATTGCTATGGCGGGTGGCAGCGGCGCGTTAGGGCGTGGCGGAATGCGCACCAAGATATTGGCAGCCCGCAGGGCCAGTCAGAGTGGCTGTGTTACGGCTATTTGTAATGGCCGACTTCCCGATGTGATGATTCGACTTAAGGCAGGCGACGATATCGGTACGATCCTAAGCGCGGATAATCCGTCGTTGACGGCGCGCGAGCAATGGCTGGCGAATCACACTCAGGTTGCTGGGCGAGTGGTAGTTGATGCCAGCGCGAAGGCGGCTTTGTTGACGGGATCTAGTGGTTTGTCCCCAGCTGGCATTGTTAGCGCTGAAGGTGACTTTACCTTCGGTGAGCTAATTGCAATCGACGATCAGGAAGGTCTTAATTTGGGCCGTGGCCTGTCGAATTTCAGTGGAGCTCAGGCGGAGAAGATAGCGGGTTTGAGCTCTGCTCAAATTCAAGATTTCCTTGGCGGAGTTCAGCACGAAGAGATGGTTCATGTGGACAACATGGTGGTGCTCGCTAAGGACTAACGTAGCCTTTTGGCAGACTACGTTGTAAAAACAAAAAGCCGACATTGGTAACAAGGTCGGCTTTTTTGATGGCGTAACTTTGTGGAGCCTTAAAAGTGCATTGATGTGCTTATTCTATGTCGCGCAAGGTGGAAACAAGGCTTATCCTGATCAGTAATGAGTGTTGGGGCTCGTTGGCGGACCGTCAAGAGATTTCTCGCATAGGCAGTATGGGTTGCGCTCTTATTAAGCCGAGTGGTGTCCGCAGGTAGTATTTTCAACGCAAAAAAGCCGATCTTGTTTCCAAGGTCGGCTTTTTTGATACTGTAACTCTAGCGAGTGCTAAAGTGCAGCGATATGCTTATTGAGGCGGCTCTTTAGGCGAGCGGCAGCATTCTTGTGAATCATGCCTTTGCTTGAAACTTTGTCAATTACAGAGGTTGCAGCGGTGAAAGCAGCTTGAGCAGCGGCCTTATCGCCCGATGCAGTGGCTTCGGTAACTTTTTTAACGTAAGAACGCATCATTGAACGAGCGCCTTTGTTACGTTGACGGTTCACTTCCGATTGACGGGCGCGTTTACGGGCTGAGGCGATGTTGGCCACGACAGAAATCCTGTATTTACATAGAGAATGCACGCTGAGGTGCATGAAGGGCGCGTAATCTACGGTTTTTTTCTCTGTATGTCAATGCTGGGATTGGATAACATGGCTGCCCCGCACCCTAATCTATTAATCCAAGGCATCTATGGCCAGCAATGTAGTTCGTTCCACCTCTGTTGTAGGCGGAATGACGCTTATTTCCCGCATTTTGGGTTTTGTCCGTGACATGGTTTTTGCCCGTATGTTTGGCGCTAGTCCGGCAATGGATGCATTCCTAGTTGCGTTCCGAATACCCAACTTTCTCCGTCGAGTATTCGCTGAGGGCGCATTTTCTCAAGCGTTTGTGCCGGTGCTTGCAGAAACGCGCGAGCTGCATGGGGATGAGGCAACTCGGCGCCTAGTTGGCGAGTCTGCAGCGACGCTCGGGGGGGTGCTGTTAGTTGTGTCTGCATTGGGAATGCTAGCCGCACCAATGTTTGTGTCTGTTTTTGGTGCTGGGTTTATCGGTAAGCCTGGGGGCGAATTTTCGATGGCGACCGACATGCTTCGTGTCACCTTTCCGTATATCTTCTTTATTGCCCTGACGTCTTTAGCCGGCGGTGTGTTGAATACCTATGGGCGCTTTGCGGTTCCGGCAATTACCCCAGTTTTTCTCAATCTTAGCTTTCTGGGCTTCGCAATTTTTGCCTCGCCATATTTCGACGAGCCGGTTTATTCGCTTGCTTGGGCGGTGTGCCTAGCCGGTGTAATCCAGCTGCTTTTTCAGATGCCGTTTTTGCTGAAGTTGAATTTACTGGGAAGGCTACGCTGGGGATGGAGTTCGCCGGGGGTGACAAAAATACGCACGCTGATGATTCCCGCGATTGTTGGCTCGTCGGTGTCCCAAATTTCGTTGCTACTCGGTTCAATTATTGGATCAATGCTCCCTGCTGGGTCGGTTAGCTGGCTTTATTACGCAGATCGGCTGATGGAATTTCCATTGGGTATTTTTGCGATAGCTTTGGGTACGGTGATTCTTCCGAACTTGTCCGGCAAATGGGCTGCAGGTGACACCGTTGGATTTAATGCCGGGCTAGACCAGGGCCTCCGCCTATCGCTGCTCGTAATCGTGCCTGCTGCGGTAGGCTTGGGGGTTTTTAGTGGACCCTTGATAACAACCCTTTTTCAATATGGCCAGTTCACGCCGGATGATGTTGAAATGGCTAGAATTGCTCTAATTGCCTATTCAGTCGGGCTGTTCGGGTTTGCGTTGGTGAAGGTTTTAGTGCCGGGGTTCTACGCAAGGCAAGACACGAGGACGCCTATGCTAATCGGGTTGCGGTCCCTCGCTATTGGTATGCTGCTGATGGTGGGCTTAGTTCTAAGCCTTCAATACGTGGGTTTTTCTGCACCGCATCTGGGATTGGCGATTGCTACTGCAACCACCGCAACGCTTAATAGCGCGTGGCTTTATTTGCGCCTTCGACGGGACAATGTGTATACACCTATTCAGGGCTGGAGCGGGCTGTGGCTGCGAGTTATAGGCGCAGTTGTTCTCATGGGGGCGTTTCTTATTTGGTTTCACGGCAGCTTAGATAGTTGGTTTGAGATGGACGCTTGGCAACGTGGTTCCCAACTTGGTTTAGGGGTCGCGGGTGGAATAGCAGTTTATATTTTGTCGCTGCTTATTTTCGGGCTGCGGCCACGTCATCTAAGGTAAACTGCACGGCTATTTTTTGACCAATCTGTTTCTTGTGAAAATCGTTCTGGGAATGCACCGATTTCCGACTATTTCGTCGGGCACCGCAGTCACTATCGGCAACTACGATGGTGTGCATCGCGGGCATTCGGCTGTAATTAGTGGATTGAAAGAGCAGGCTGCTAGTCAGGGGCTGCCGACAGTGGTGGTAGTGTTTGAGCCAATGCCGAAGGAATACTTTGCCCCAGATGCCGCGCCAGCACGATTGACTAATCTGTATGAGAAAATGCAGAGGTTGCAAGAGCAGGGTGTGGACTGGCTGATCATTCAGCGGTTTGATGCCGCGTTTTCCTCGCTGAGTGCAGAAGCATGGATCGAAGAGCTGCTGGTAAAAGGCTTAAATGCCAAGCTGGCGGTCGTTGGCGATGATTTCCGTTTTGGCAAGCGCCGCTGTGGCGACTACGGTCTGCTTGAGCGATCCGGCGCCCAATACGGCTTTGAAGTTCGTGATACCGCGAGTTATTGCTTAGGCGAGCAGCGAGTCAGTAGTACCGCTATACGCGATGCCTTGGCCGCCAACCAGCTCGCCAGCGCTGTAAAAATGTTGGGCCGACCGTACTCAGTGAGTGGCCGGATTGTAGAGGGAGACAAGCGTGGTAGGCAGCTCTCGTTCCCCACGGCGAACGTGTCGCTTAAACGACGTAATGTTGCCTTGCACGGCGTATTTTCTGTAACAGCCACTTGGCGCCGTAGAAACGGCGAGACGGGTTCGGCAAATGGCGTCGCCAATGTCGGGGTTAGGCCGACTGTAGACGGCAGTAAAGAGTCACTAGAGGTGCACTTGCTGGACTTTGACTCTGATCCGGATGATGGTGAGCTCTATGGGGCTCGGATGTCTGTCACCTTTTGCCAATACCTGCGTGGCGAGAAAAAATTCGAATCTTTAAATCAATTGCAAAATGCAATTGCTAACGACGTTGTTAAGGCAAAGGAATACTTTGCCTTAAACCTAGGAAAAATGCGTGTCTGACTATAAAGCGACTCTAAACTTGCCGAAAACCAGCTTTCCAATGAAAGCTAATTTGGCGAACCGCGAAGCTCAAGAATTTAAGGCTTGGGAAGACGATGGCTTGTACCAGCAAGTACAAGATGCTCGCGAAGGAGCAGAAATGTTCTTGCTGCTTGACGGGCCTCCATACGCTAACGGCGATATTCACATTGGTCACGCAGTAAATAAGACCATTAAGGACATCATTGTTAAATCCAAAGTCTTGGCTGGCTTTCGTGCTCCGTTTGTTCCAGGTTGGGATTGCCACGGCTTGCCGATTGAGCAGCAAGTCGAGAAAAAAATTGGTCGTGTTGGACAGAAAGTTGATGCCAAAGGATTTAGGCAGGCATGTCGCGAATATGCTTTCAAGCAAGTTGATCGTCAGCGTATAGATTTCAAACGTCTCGGGATTAATGCGGATTGGGATAACCCTTATCTGACACTTCATCCTGAGTTTGAGGCGGATCAAATGCGTGGTTTCGCCGCGATGATTCGCAACGGCCACTTACAGCGTGGTTCTAAGCCGGTTCATTGGTGTTTTGAATGCCGCTCGGCGTTAGCTGAAGCTGAAGTTGAATATGCCGACAAGGTGTCGCCTGCAATTGATGTTCGCTACCGCGTGGCTGACGAAGCCGCCTTTCTAAGTAAAGTGACCCACGTTGTTGCTGGTGAAGGGCCGATTTCACTGGTTATTTGGACAACAACGCCTTGGACACTACCCGCTAGCATGGCAGTGGCTTTGGAAGAGAATGCAAATTACGCATTGATCGAAGCTGATTTTGGCGCAGGTACTGAGCGCTTGCTGATTGCCGAAGCGTTGGTTGACAGTGTGGTTGAACGCTGGGGCGTAGAGTCGCACCGTGTGGTTGCTTCTGCGAGTGGTGATCTGCTCGACCGTTTAGAACTACGCCATCCTTACCTTGATCGCGTTGTCCCTATCATTATGGCTGAGCACGTGACCGTGGACGCCGGTACAGGTGCGGTTCATATCGCTCCTGCACACGGTGCAGATGACTTTGTTGCGGGTAAAAAATACGGCCTTGACGTTTACAGTCCGGTACGCGGTGACGGAACCTTCATCGACAGCACTGAATACTTTGCTGGGCAGTTTATTTTCAAGGCGAACGATAAGATAGTCGAGATGTTGGCCGATGTCGGAGCGCTAGTTGCCCACAAGCCACTTGAACATAGCTACCCGCATTGCTGGCGCCACAAAACACCCGTGATCTTTCGTGCAACGCCGCAGTGGTTCATTAGTATGGATCAGGCAGGACTGCGATCGAAGGCCGCGGGAGAGATTCGCAATGTCGAATGGATACCGGGCTGGGGTGAAGAGCGTATCGAAGGCATGGTGATAGGGCGTCCTGATTGGTGCGTCTCTCGGCAACGTACTTGGGGCGTCCCCATCGCCTTGTTTATCCACAAAGATAGCGGAGAGCCACACCCAGATTCAGCCAAGTTGATGGAGCGTGCCGCCGACTTGGTCGAGAAGGGCAGCATAGACGCCTGGTTTAACTTGGAGTCTGCTGATTTGCTCGGCAGCGAAGCCGCCAATTACGACAAAGTGACCGACATTCTGGACGTGTGGTTTGACTCCGGTAGTGTTCATCACTGTGTCGGCGCTAAGCGGCCAGAGCTTGGCTTCCCGGCGGATCTGTATTTAGAAGGCTCAGATCAGCATCGCGGCTGGTTCCAATCGTCGTTGTTAACGTCGGTGGCGATGCATGGCGTTGCACCCTACAAACAAGTCCTGACGCATGGTTTTACCGTGGACAAAGACGGTAAAAAAATGTCTAAGTCGCTAGGCAATGTCGTTGCGCCACAGAAAGTCGTCAACAATCTGGGGGCCGACGTTTTGAGGCTCTGGGTTGCTGCGACCGACTACCGTACCGAAATGACGGTATCAGACGAAATTCTTAAGCGGGTTGCCGACTCCTATCGTCGGCTACGTAATACCTTGCGTTTCTTACTGTCTAATCTTGACGGATTTGATCCGGCCACTGATCTTGTGGCAGAGGCCGATATGTTGCCGCTAGATCGTTGGGCAATTCGCCAGGCCGCCAGCCTGCAAACCGATATTCAGGCCTCGTATCACCGCTATGAATTCCACGCCATCTACCAATCTCTTCACCGCTTTTGTGCGGTGGATATGGGCGGTTTCTATTTGGATATCATAAAAGACCGTCTTTACACCACGCAGGACGAGAGTTTGGCCCGTCGCTCCGCTCAAACCGCGACTTACCATGTCGCTGAAGCGATGGTTCGCTGGCTTGCTCCGATCTCGAGCTTCACCGCTCAAGAAGCTTGGAACGCAATGCCTGGCGAACGTGGCAAATACGTATTTACCGAAAGCTATTACCCGTTGCCAGTGGCTGCCGATGAAGCGTTTTCCAATCAAGCGTGGGATACGGTTATTAAGGTGCGCGATGCAGTAAATAAGTCGCTCGAGGCGGCGCGTGCCGATGGCCTAGTTAAGGCTGGACTGGATGCAAATCTAGTACTTTACGCCGATGACAAAACCGCCAAGGTACTCACTGCATTCGGTGATGAGCTTCGCTTTGTCTTGATAAGCTCAGAGGCTACCGTGAAGCCTGTCGCCGACAAAACCAGCACTGCCGTAGCGTCTGAACTAGGCGACGGTTTGTGGATTGACATTAACGTCGCTAGTGACGCGAAGTGCGAGCGCTGCTGGCATAGGCGTCCAGACGTTGGGCAGCACGCCGCCCACCAAACATTATGCGGTCGTTGCATTGAAAACATTGACGGCTCCGGAGAGCATCGCTTGTTTGCCTAGCGAGGAATTGAATGGCTAAGACTCACTCAAAAAATATTTATTGGCTGTGGCTTTCTGCTGCAGTTTTGATTGCCGACCAGATTTCAAAGGCGATGATTCGTAAGCGTTTTGATCTGTACGAATACGAAATCATCACACCTTTTTTTGATTTGATTCGTCTTCACAACACTGGTGCTGCCTTTAGTTTTCTGGCCGACCAAGCGGGTTGGCAGCAGCACTTCTTCGTTGTGATTGCTTTGATCGTTAGCGTGATCATTGTCATCTGGATGCGTTCATTGAAGGGTCGCCAGGTGCTAATAGCCAGTGGATTAAGCCTTTTACTAGGCGGTGCACTCGGGAATGCAATCGACCGAGTTTCCTTTGGCTATGTAACTGACTTCCTTTACTTTAATTGGCAGGGATATTACTGGCCAGCATTTAATGTAGCCGATATGGCGATATGTGCTGGCGCTGCAGGACTCATTATCGATTCATTGTTCGGTGGTAAGAAGGACTCAGAATCAGCAGGCGGAGCGAAGAAGAAATGAAAATTGTCATGGCTAATCCTCGGGGTTTTTGCGCAGGTGTTGACCGCGCAATTGACATCGTTGAAAAAGCGGTTGAACTGATCGGCCCGCCGATTTACGTTCGTCATGAAGTTGTCCACAACCGCTTTGTTGTTAATCGGTTAAAGGAACTCGGCGCACTTTTCGTTGATGAGTTAGACGAAGTCCCAGACGATGCGGTGGTTATTTTTAGTGCTCACGGCGTTTCTAAGGCGGTTCGAGAAGAAGCAAAGAACCGGGGCCTGAATGTGTTTGACGCGACATGTCCGCTCGTAACCAAAGTACATATGGAGGTTATTAAATACTCCAGAGAAGACCGCGACGTAGTGCTAATTGGCCACAAGGGGCATCCAGAAGTTGAGGGTACTATGGGCCAGTTTTCACGCCGTAGTGGCGGCAGAATGCATCTAGTCGAGACGCCAGAAGACGTCGCCAAGTTGGATATCCAGAATCCTCAGCATATGGCTTATGTGACTCAGACCACCTTATCTGTCGACGATACTACCGCGATAATATCTGCGCTAAAACAGCATTACCCAGCAATCGAAGGCCCGAAGAAAGACGACATTTGTTATGCCACGCAAAACCGCCAAGATGCGGTGAAATCGTTGTCCGATAAAGCTGACGTGGTTTTGGTGATCGGTTCTCGCAACAGCTCCAATTCGAATCGCTTACGAGAAATTGCTGAAAACCGTGGAGTTCCCGCCTATTTGATTGACGGCGCGGAAGATCTTCAGGAAGATTGGCTAAAAGATAAACAAATTATTGGGGTGACAGCTGGAGCATCTGCGCCGGAGGTTCTAGTCCGGCAGGTAATAAGCCAACTCGAAGCATGGGGTGGGGAATCGGCGACCGAACTCAATGGTACGCCTGAGAATGTGGTGTTTTCATTGCCAAAAGGTCTTCTAAGATTAGAAGCTCAGCGCAAAATATAGGCTGCGATAAACGATTGTTTGGGTGCGGTTTAGCCCTTCAGTCGGCCAGCAGATGCTATTCCTCGGCATAACGGAGCCTTCTGTCGGCTGAACGCGATTTACTATGGCATGAAGCCGGAAAACAGCCTAAATTTAAGTGTATGAATAAGCCGGAAGCAGGATTCACCTTACTTGAGCTGATTATCGTTCTAGCGATATTTGGGATTGTTACGGTGGGTATCGTGCCCGCGGTAGGTGACATCATGACCCGAAATCGCGCCGCTACCACCACCAATGAATTCCTGGGTGCGTTGAATTATGCTCGCAGTGAAGCGGTAACCCGCACGCGTAATATTACCATGTGCCGTATGGATTCCACTGCTGGCCAATGCACGCACGCAAATTTGGGCACAGGTAAATGCGTATGCGTAACCACTTCAATAGCTAGCACGGCCAATGGCTGGGAAGACGGCTGGCTTACCTTCGTCGATTTCAATGGAAACGGTGTCGTTGAGACGGCAGAGGGAGACGAACTTCTCCAAGTTCAGTCGCAATTGGGGGGTAATTTTACCGTGCGAGGTTCCCCAAACAATGCAGATGATAAGATTACTTTTGAAGCCAATGGAACTACGTTTGGCGTAAGCAATGCAACAGTCGCAGTGTGTGCATCGGGAACCGATGTCGCAGAAGGTTCTCTCCGAATGAATACTGCTCGCGGCATAACACTTATTGCTACCGGTCGTGCCCGAGCAACTGCTTTCCTTACGGCTGCAGCGACAAATTGTAACTTGTAGCTATGCGGTATAACCCTTCCCAACTACCTAACAACGGTTTCAGCTTGCTGGAGTCTCTCGTCGCGCTCCTCTTGATCAGCATTGGGATACTGGGTATCGCCAACATGCAGTTCAATGGGTTAGTCAATAACAACCGCGCCTATTACCGAAGCGCTGCGGTTGTGCTGGTTTCAGATATGGCTGAGCGACTTAGAATTAACGCAGATATAGCAAGTTCTGGCGGTTATTCTACGAGTGTATCTATGGTCGATGGTTTAGCTACTGCCGATGTCACCGGCTGGCTAACCGACGTGCAGGGCTTGCTTCCCGGAGGCGCCGGAACGCTAGCCTATACAGCGGGAGCCACTGGCGGTGAATACGATATAACAGTCAAATGGAACAACCCACGTGGAGCCGTGCAAGAAAGTATATCGGTGGTGGTGTTCCCGTGAACGTAGCCAAACTAAAGCAAAAAGGCTTTGGCATTGTTGAGTTGATGGTCGGATTACTGATTGGTGCCATTTTGGTGGTACTGGTAACCGATATGTTCAACGCCAATAAGGCCGTTCAAAACCGCATAATGTCGCAGTCTCGATTGCAAGAGAACGCGCGCTTCGCCTATATGTTTCTCAGCAGCGAAATTCATAAAGTAGGCTATCGTCTTAACGCTGAAGACATTCCCCAGTACGCTTTTCGTGGATACGATTTCAAGTTGATAGAAGGCTGGAACGGCGACGATGATAGTGCCGATGTCTTCGCTAGACATGACACCACTACAATTTCTGTACACGGCACTGATGTAAATTTAGCCAATGTTGCAGACGACAGCGACGTACTAATGTTGACTAGACAGTCGGACGGCACCAGTCGAGACTGCGTTGACAACAACGTAGTGATAAACCCCGGTGCTGACCCTGCTGATCAGATTCCTGCGGTGGGTTGGCTGGTGTTAAGTATTTACTATGTCGCCGTCTCAGATGCGACAACATCGAGCAAAGGCTCTTTCTCCCGATTCGCTTTGCATTGCAAACCGGTCTACTTAGATTATGCCAGAGGTGAAGTCAACACGAGCGGGACTATAAAGAGGAACGCTGCCCAGCTTGTAGAAGACGTTACTAATCTACAAGTGCTCCTTGCCCAAGATACTGATGGCTCCGGTGTCCCAAATTCTTATATAACGCCTTCGGCTACAATGGGCGTTAGCAATGGCGTTGATGTTGTTGCTGTGGATATTAAGTTGACTGTTAAAGGTGGCAGAACCTTAGATCTACTAGAGTCAGCTGGCGCAACGACTCTAAGCAAAAGCGAGCAGTCGCTGTCGTTAACGCTTGGTGGCGCGGTTGCTTATAGGAATCAGGCACCATGAACATCGTCGTGTTAGGGAATCAATCTAAGCAGTCGGGGGCAGTACTGGTGCTTAGCCTTATTCTAATTATTGTCTTGACGTTGATCGGCGTTACCGCAATGAAAACTTCGACTTTCGAAGAACGCATGGCGTTTAACTTGCAAGATAGTAATCTGGCATTTCAAGCCGCCGAATCTGCACTTCGTGAAGCCGAACGGAAAATCAACGCGAAAACGGCATTGCCGCACGAATTACCTTGCCCTGATCCGACTGACGGCGGCTGCAGTTCGATTGAGGTGCTAATTAGCACCTCGACTGCTTTCGACGATGTCGATGATTTTAGCTCGATGAGCTATGCTAGTTGGTCGGCAAACGGGCAAGTGATCGCTAGTCCAGTAGGCGGTACTGCCGCCAATGCTAGGTACATAATTCGCGAAGTGCGGTTTGTGCCGGATTCGCTAAACGTAGGGCAAGGCGTTCCACCTGGGCGCTATCTCTATGAGATAACCGCAGTGGGAGTGGGCGAAACAGATCGAGCCGAGAAAGTCCTTCAGTCAACCTTTCTACGGCGTTATTAACGTCGGGAGAATGAATGCGTGATGCTAAATAGACTTAAAAATAATACGCCGGCAACTACTGCCTTCGTAATCGCGTCTGCTTTGATAGTAGGCGGGAGTGTTAACGCTGCTCCGATTGATATTGACACCGCGGGCTTATTGAATCGCACATTCCAGCAAGACGAAGAACCCTTGTTTTTCGGCGCTTCTCCCTCCCCAAACATCGTTATTTTGATGGATGACTCACTCAGCATGTCGTCGAATATACTCATGCCATTACTCGACGGTGGATTGGTAGACGGGTATGGAGACGGACCGGGCATTGTCGATGGTAGCCGCGACGATGCTCAAGGCCGCGGCCGAGCCGCTGGCAACGCAAGTCTTTACTACGATTCTTTAGCCCCAATCGATCCCGCGTTAGCAACCCTGCGCGATGACATGATGGCGGAAGACATTATAGAGCCTGGGTTTGGTTTAATGGCACCGAGCTGGGAACTTGTACAAGCTTGGAAAGCCGCTAGTCCCACAACGCGCGAAAAAATCTGCCCTCTCTGCGATACGTCCTTGGAAATAGACGAGTCAGGAGACGCTCTTTGGAAGCTGAATAGCAGCCTCTACAATGAAGTTTACTATGATCCTAGCAAGGTATATGAGCCTTGGCCTGGAGTAGACGCAAATGGAAATGCTTACACTGATGCGGATCCGGGCAATGCGTTTTTTGACCCGTATCTACGCGTTGAAAAAATTGATTTAACTGACGATTATAGCTACCAAGCTAAGGTCAGATTTGCCAACGGCGACGAGCAACTAATCAGCCACGACGAGATTATTCTAATCGCTGACTACGGAGTAAAGCCAGCCCACTACTACACGCAAGATGTAGGTGGCAATCCGATGTATAACGAAATAACTGATAACCATGAGCTGGATAACTTCGCAAACTGGTTTCAGTACTACCGCAGTCGTGCACATATCGCCAAAGGCACACTCGCCTCAGTTATCGCCTCACTTCAAGGTGGACGGGTTGGTTTCAGCACGATTAGTAATGACCAGGATTTCCGCGAGCCGGTAGCGGTACTCGATGGAGACGAAACCACTGGCACATTGAAAGCGATGCTAGACAAAGTCTATTCGGTCAAACCGTTTGTGCAAGGTTCTTCCATCAGGAATGCCTTATGGCATGTTGGCGAATACTTTAGCTGCGATGCAACCGGCAAGCGTTATGACACCTATTATGCCGAGGGTTCATCAGCCTCGAGCAGCACAGAGAATATGTTTGGGGATAACTCATGCCCGATGCTTGACGAAGAGGATGGCGGAACTTGCCAAGCGAACTACGCACTCATATTGACTGATGGGTTTGATACACCAACTGCCAGCGAGTTCGACCATACTGGCTATCCGCAAAATGATGGGTTCGCTGTTGGCGACGACGTTCGGACCTATAACGACCCATTTGAAGCCGACACTCTGAACGCCGACATCTATGATGCTAATTCAGGCTTTGACGGTGGCGCTTATGGCGACGCATTTTCAGATACCTTGGGCGACGTGGCGATGGACTACTTTGAACGAGACATCAACAGCGCGTTAGAGCAAGACCAACGGATGAAAACCCACGTAATCACTCTGGGGGCAGACACCACGGTTAGCACGCCAACCGACCCAACAGTCGCTCACGGATGGACAAATCCAGTGGGACCTTTAACCGCAGGCGCGCTGGAAGAGAGTACCAGTTACTTCCACGCCCACTCACAGGATGACCTTGTTCATGCTGCATTTAATGGCCGCGGAGATTTCATCAATGCGCTCAATTCAAACCTGGTAGGACAGTTGGCAAGTAACTTGGCAGCCTCGTCTGATTTTGATATTTCTGGGGGCAATATATCTACGAACAGCGCGGTTTTAGATGGCAACACCGTTATCTATACCACCTCGTATAACACCGGCGATCTCAGCGGCGACGTGATGCCGATAGTTATTAATATCGATGGCACACTGGGGGATAATGCTTGGGCGCTATCGGCTGCTCAGCAGTTACAGGACGACACCAATCGTGTGATTCTTACTTATGACTTTGCCGGCACAAACGCGCAGTTGGGAATGGAATTTAGCTACGCCAATCTGCAAGACGTGAACTTTCTTGGTGGTCTTCCGATTCCGAATACGCCGCTTGACACCCTGACCGACGGAATATTTGATGGTGTAGGCACGCCTCTTGGCTTGGTTTTGGCGGGCTTTAGTGGCTTAACACTCTTAGAACCCCTTGGAATCACTACTGGGTTAAGTGAAAACCAAGTTAACTATATCCGTGGGGTTCGTAGTCAAGAGGCAGATCAAGGCGGTTCTTTACGGACGCGTGGAGCTTCGGTGTTGGGCCCCATTTTCTACTCTGAGCCAGTTGTTGTCGGTCGCCCTAAATTTGACTACCCAGATGACCCTTCAGCTCCAGAAAACAACTATTCAACCTTCAGAACTACGCATGCAAACCGAACCGAAATGGTTTACGTGTCAGCCAATGATGGGATGCTTCATGGCTTCCGTGCCTCTGATGGCAAAGAGCTGCTGGCCTATGTGCCCGGGGAGATTCTACCTAAACTCAACGCCTTCACTAACCCCAGTTATCTGACCAACCCTGTGGCGTTAGTTGATGGCAGAATTACGATTATCGACGCTTTTGACAGCTTCCCAGCATGCGGTAACAGCGAGTGCTGGAGAACTATTCTGATTGGTGGACTGCGTGGTGGAGGCCAAGCAATATTCGCGCTGGACATCACGGAGCCGGCTAGTTTCTCGGTAGCCAATGCGGATGATATCGTTCTTTGGGAGTTCAGCGATCAAGCTCCGCTATTGATCTCAGAAACTATCGAAGGCTTATTGACCACCTTAATCTGCAACGAGACCATCACCGTTCTTGGCTTGGTCATTCCGATATGCGATCCGGATGACGCAGGGAATATCGTTACAGGTATTGTCGCCGATCTAGTGTCCGACATTCTAGACGAACTACCATCAGAAACTCGTGGACATTCCGCGATGGGCTATATCTATGGCCAGCCCAACGCAGGGAAACTAGCAGATGGAAGTTGGGGTGTGGTTTTGGGCAATGGAATCAACAGTAATGAAGTCGATATAAGCATTCCTAACACCGAGGGTAATCTGCTTGCTTATTCGTCCCTTGGAATGAATTTTACTGGCGATGCATACACCTTTGTAATCGACCTGGCTACTGGCATTCTTAAGGAGGATTTCACCACTGGGGTTGGCCAGTTTGCAGATCTTAGAGATAGTCTCGTCCTTGATCCTGTTGTATTGGTGTCTGGCTTGTTGGACACCGTTAGCGCGGCTCTTCTTGGCGCGACTGGTAGCATAGCTAATGGCATTGTTGCTCCCGCTACGGTGGATGTGAATGGCGATGGTGTGATCGATTACATATACACCCTTGACCTGTTGGGTAACCTGAATCGAATTGATGTCGACGACGCATCCGGCGCGAACTGGGGCTTTAGTAATGACGACGGTAGTTCTCTGACCGATGTCCCAGCATTGTTTAGCGCCACAGATACATCGACGAAGTGGCAGCCTGTTTCAACAGAGCCAATGGTAATGCGGCACCCT
>JBLHFB010000006.1:0-19388 GCA_047614865.1 Gammaproteobacteria bacterium
CGCTTGGCGTTGAAGTGATCGCAGAGCCGGGCCGTTTTATCTCGGCCCCAGCGGTTACCTCAGTTGCCAGCGTAATTGGCAAAAGCCAACGCAATGGCCGTCAGTGGTATTACCTAGACGACGGCGTTTACGGCAGCTTCAGTGGTCAGATTTACGACCATGCCAAATACCCCTTGCATTCACTCAAGCAAGGCGACAAGTTACCGTCGGTTCTTGCTGGCCCTACTTGCGACAGTATTGATGTCATTTGTGAAAGTATTGAGCTGCCCGCCTTGGATATCGGCGATCTAATTATTGGCGAGCAAATGGGTGCTTATACTTCTGCTTCAGCCAGTAACTTCAACGGCCTAAAACAGGCAAAAGTGGTCGCCGTAAACGCTCCCAAGCTACCTACCGGCGTGGTTGCCTTCCGCCGCCGCGCTTAGCGCTTTAATCGTTACAGCGTAGCGCGAATTTCGCCGACTAATAACCCAGCAAAATTATGGATGGGTGGATTGGCGAGAATGCTCATATCGCTACTCATTTCGCCACTTAACAATCCCAGCTTCTGCAAAACCGCGACTACCACTGCGCCAAGTACACGCTGGCTGCCATCGTCTATTTTGATTGCGATGCCGAGTTTGGCTTCTGGAATAGCTAGGCCATGAACGGCTTCGGCTCCGATCTTTAGAATTCCGCTGTACGACGGATCACTCATCACGATGGTATCGACACGGTTGGTGCCGCCAATTAACCACGGATTGGCACGCATGGCATTGAAGATTGCGACGCAGCTGTCTGCACGCTTGCTGGATAAACCGGATGGATCGGCAAACTGAGCCATCGCACGAGCAAAGTCACGTTGCGGCTGGGCAAATACAGGCGCGGAGCAATGATCTGTTGAACAAGGCATGGTTGTTACAACTGAGCACGCCATGTCTTGAAGCACTTGGGCAACACGCTGCTGCACTGGGTGCTTGGGATCGGTATAGCCCTGGGTATCAAAGCCTTGGTGAACGCAGGCGCTTAAAAATCCTGCGTGTTTCCCCGAGCAGTTGTTACGTATCTTGCTGGGCGCGGGCGCTTTGTTGGCATTGATTAAATCCCAGTTCACCCACATCGGGGTTTGCGGACCACATTCCAGATCGGCTTCGCTCAGCTCAAGCTTCTTCAACCAAGCCGCTATACGCTGTTCATGCCCTGCTTCGCCGTTATGCGAGGCACAATGTAGTGCTAATTCTTCTTCGCTGAGACCTAGTGCTTCAAAAGCACCACTTTCATGAGTGGCCAGCGCCTGAAAGGGTTTGGCAGAGGAACGCGAGTACACCAAACGATCAACATCACCCCAAGAGGCAAGCAATCGGCCTGCCGAGTCGACAACCGCAATACTGCCACGGTGGAAGCTTTCGACGAGATCACCACGGGTGACTTCGGCAAGAATCGGGTTAGCTGACACGGGACGCTCCGCTATCCGAAGATTTGACCGAGGTACTCGTTGAGCATTTTGCCATCGGGATCGAGCTGTTGACGGATTTTTTTGAATTCACCCCATTGCGGATAAGCCGCTTCTAACTCATAGCCTTGCATGGTGTTCATCTTGCCCCAATGCGGACGGCCACCAGCGGCTTTAAAGAGGGGCTCAATTGCTGCGAAATATGGCTTTGGGTCTTCCTTGTAAAAACGGTGAACGGCGATTGAGGCCGATGTCTCGTGACCGCCGAACGGGCTAAGCCAAGCATTGTCACCTTTGACCACACGAATTTCGATTGGGAAGAATACTTCTGGAAATTGAGTTTCAACCGTTTCGCGGACTTTCTTGAGCGTTGGAATCAGCTCTGATAAGTCCATATGGTATTCCATCTCGTTAAAACGCACAGAACGCTCCGACGGGTACACCTTGTGCCACCAATCGACATTTTCTTCCAATGGATAATCTGCCGTGGCTTTGTTGATCAACCAACGGCGTAAGCCGGGCCAGCCATTGAGATAGTCACGCAACGCTTTCATCTCATCTACTGCACTGGCATCGGGGTCGCCTTCACGAGAGTTGATAGGGTCGTCAGTAGGGTTAATCGCGACAACCAGTACTCGGTCACAGAACGGTAGATAGTATGAATCGACACTGTGGTTTTCTTCAATCAGCTTGTCGAAGCCATCGTAAAAATCGTTGATGTCTAACATGAAGGCTTGGCGTTTCAAGCGCGTGGTTTCAACGTTCTGCATCTTGTACTTGGTGATAATCCCAAGCGAGCCTAATGAGACTTGTGCCGCCTTGAAAATGTCGGAATTCTTACTCTTACTGCAGCTGAGAATCTCACCTTGTGGGGTAACTAACTCCAGCTCTTCAATATAGCTATGCAATGCCCCACGGTGCTTTGAGGTGCCATGCGTGCCGGTTGCCATCGCTCCAGCTAGGGTTTGCGCGTCGACATCGGGCATATTGGGCAGTGCTTGGCCTGCTTCGTGCAGTGGATCGCCAACGTTGCCTAGTTTGGTGCCTGCACCAAAGGTAGCGGTCAGTTTCTCTGGGTCGTAGTCCAACAAACCTTGGAAATTACGCAGCGAAACGATCGTGTCGTCAGTTGGAACCAATGGCTGGAACGAGTGCGACGAGCCTACAGGCCGGACTGTGCCTTTGGCGTTCTTAAGCAACTCGGCTAATTCACCAACACTGGCAGGAGCCGCTTTAAGCTGAGGGTAGCTCTCTAGATAGCCCGACCAGTTTCTCCATGGAATCCGGCGCTTACCGCTCTGTTTTTCGGCGGCTTTACGTTCGGGCAAATCCCAGTCGCCATCGTCACTGCATCCTGCAAGTGGTATTCCAGCGATTGATGCCGCCGCAGAAAGTGCTAAAAAATTTCGACGATCCATTCGTGTTTCAATCTAATTATAGTAGTTCCTCATTCTAGCTATAAAACGTCTCTTTTGCTTGGCCCTTCCGCCATAAGTTGCAAATTGGGATTGTTAATCGGCGCTGCTGAACAATGCGGCGTTCAACGCCTCTAGTCGCTTAGCGGCGGCATCTACTATTTTCTGTTGCTGCACTACTGTTGCGCTGCTCCATGCGCCCACTTCGTCGGTGCTACGGCCACAGCCAAGGCAGACTCGGTCGGGATTAACAATGCATACGGATATGCAGGGGCTGTCGGGTGCGTCGGACATGAGTGGCCTTTTTGTGCGGAGATAGAAACAACTAACCCGGCGGGTTGCCGGGTTAGTTGGGACGAAACATTGGAGCGCTAATTGATTACCAATTATTCGCCCAGAATGGCGGCGCGCACCGCCTCTAGAGTCGCGGGAATCGCCTTCTCCAGAACGGTGCTTTGTGCGATAGCAACGTCTGGATCTTTCAGACCATGTCCGGTAAGAGTACAAACAATGCTGCTGCCCGGCTTGATTTTTCCCGACTTAATATCGGCAATCGCACCACAAACTGAGGCCGCTGATGCTGGCTCACAGAATACGCCTTCGCGTTCTGCTAGCAATTTCTGCGTTGCTAGAATTTGCTCGTCTTCAAAACTG
Source organism: Gammaproteobacteria bacterium (assembly GCA_047614865.1). Lineage (GTDB taxonomy): Bacteria > Pseudomonadota > Gammaproteobacteria > JAPPPA01 > JAPPPA01 > JBLHFB01. Next base: position 3,502 of record JBLHFB010000006.1, read on the forward strand.
TCGAACCAACCACCAGACTCGTCTTTAGCCGAGATTGCATAGTCCCAGCTTTGCGGACGACCAATACGGATCGCGGTAGCAACGGTTTCTGGACTGTCGATTGGCGCGCCAGAAATAAAGGGTGCGGCACCCGCAGCTTGGTAGCCGCACATAATGGGACGTTTGCTGGTAACCCCGTCGGAGTTGTAATCGTGATCGGCTTGAAGGCGCTCAACGACCAAGCAATCTTCTTTACCTACTCCGGCGTATTCGCTGTAACCCAACCAGTAACCTGAGATGTTGCCAGCATTGCCGACGGGTAAGCAGTGGTAATCAGGTGCGTCGCCCAAAGCATCTACAATTTCGAAAGCAGCGGTCTTTTGACCCTGCAAACGATACGGGTTGATTGAGTTAACAATCGTCACGGGTGCGTGTTCGGCTACTTCTTTAACGAGGCGCATGCCGTCGTCGAAGTTGCCTTTGATTTGAATAACTTGTGCGCCATGCATCATCGCTTGGGCCAGTTTACCTAGGGCAATTTTGCCTTCAGGAATTAGTACAAACGCTTTAATACCTGCACGTGCTGCGTAAGCCGCAGCGGCTGCTGAGGTATTGCCAGTTGAGGCACAGATAATCGCTTTACTGCCATCTTCAACCGCTTTGGAAACTGCCATGCACATGCCACGATCTTTGAACGAACCGCTTGGGTTCAGCCCTTCGTATTTCACATACATATCGACTTTGATACCCGTTTCGGCTTCAATGTCGGCAGGAATATTGTTGAGTTTAATAAGCGGGGTGTTACCTTCGCCTAGTTCAATAATTGGCGTGCTGTCGCTTACAGGTAAACGGTCGGCATAACGGCGAATAAGGCCAGTGTAAAGAGTCATGGGAGGGTCCTATTGAAAGCGCTCAACACGCAGCATGGTAATGGGTGTGCTCACCGCGTCTAGTTGCTCAAGTTGTGCAAGCGCGGTACGCATAGAAAGTTCGACAACTTTGTCGGTAATTAGTGCAACAGTGGCTGTACCGCCGCCACGAGGGTCTTTTTGCAGCAAGGCTTCAATGCTAATGCCTTGGCTAGCCAATGCTTGGGTGATTGCATTCATCACGCCAGATTGGTCGCTCACTTGTAGGCGTAGGTAGTAAGCACTTTGGAATTGGTCAGCAGTTAGTGCTGGCAAGTCTTGAATTTGGTCTTGCTGGTAACCTAGGTAAGGTACTTGCTGAGCAATAGAGCGAGCCAGATCAATAATGTCGGCAACTACGGCAGAAGCGGTTGGCCCAGCCCCCGCTCCACCACCGTAGTACATGGTTTCGCCAACGCGATTGCCTTTAACCAATACCGCGTTCATCGCACCATTTACGTTGGCTAGTAGGTGCTCGCTTGGCAGCAAGGTGGGATGGACACGCATTTCCACGCCCTGCTCGGTTTTGATCGCTAGGCCAAGGTGTTTGATTTGAAAACCAAGCTCGTCGGCATACTTCACGTCGTCGCCTTGAATGCCTTCAATCCCTTCAATCACGCAGCTTTCAAACTGAAGGGGAATGCCATAGGCACAAGAAGCCATAATGGTGAGCTTATGCGCAGCGTCAATTCCGCCAACATCGAAGCTCGGGTCTGCTTCGGCGTAGCCCAGTGCTTGGGCTTCTTTTAGCACATCGTCGTAAGCGCGGCCTTTTTCACGAATTTCGCTAAGAATGAAGTTAGTGGTGCCGTTGATAATTCCAGCAACCGCTTCAATTTGGTTGCCCGCTAGACCTTCGCGAATCGCTTTGATGATTGGAATGCCTCCAGCTACAGCGGCTTCGTATGCAACCACAACGCCTTTGGCTTCTGCTGCGGCAAATACTTCTTTGCCGTGGAAGGCGATTAAAGCCTTGTTGGCGGTGATGACGTGCTTGCCATTTTCAATGGCTGCGAGCACTAGCTCTTTAGCTAGATCGTAGCCGCCGATCAACTCAACTACTGCGTCTACGTCGGGGTTGTTCACCACGTCCATTGGATTGTCGCTGAGCTGAATACCGCTTAGGTCGCAGTCGCGATCTTTGCTCAGGTCACGTGCTGATGCGGCAACAACCGTAATCTGGGTGCCACAACGACGGCTGATATCGCTGGCGTTGCTTTGTAGCATTTCAATCGTGCCAGCACCGACAGTGCCTAGCCCTAATATTCCCAAACGTAGTTGTTTCATAAATTCTTGTACTTAAGTTAGTGCTTGAAGGCCTCTAGGAGAAGCGTTCCAAATAATTATTGGGTAAGTGTTCTAGCGAATTACTCAGCAGGAAGCAGGCCGTCAGCGCGGAACATTTTCCTAATTCCTCGTAGCGCTTGGCGCGTGCGGTGCTCGTTTTCAATTAAGGCAATACGGACAAACCCGTCGCCATATTCGCCGAAACCAATACCCGGTGACACGGCCACTTTGGCATCTTGCAGCAGTTTCTTAGAAAACTCTAATGAGCCCATTTCACGATAGTGTTCTGGAATTGGCGCCCACACAAACATAGTGGCTTTAGGTCGTTCTACTTCCCAACCAATCGCATTAAGCCCGTCGCAAAGTACGTCGCGGCGCTGGCGATACATCTCACAAATTTCGGTAACGCATTCCTGCGGGCCTTCCAATGCATGGATTGCAGCGATTTGAATTGGGGTAAACATGCCGTAGTCGAGGTACGACTTCATTCGTGCCAAGGCATGAATCAATTCAGGATTACCGACCAAAAAGCCAACCCGCCAACCTGGCATGTTGTAGCTTTTTGAAAGTGAGAATGATTCAACCGCCACGTCAATAGCGCCGGGCACTTGTAGAATTGATGGTGCTTTGTAGCCGTCAAAAACGATGTCGGCGTAAGCCAAATCATGGATTACCCAAATGCTATGTTCTTTGGCCAGCGCAATAACGCGCTCAAAAAATTCCAGATCCACACAGTCTGCGGTTGGGTTTCCGGGGAAGTTAAGCACCATCATTTTTGGCTTGGGCCAACTGTTAATGATCGCTTTTTCGCACTCAGCAAAGAAGTCGTAACCCGGGCCAATTGGCACGTGGCGAATATCGGCACCGGCAATAACAAAGCCGTAAGGATGAATCGGGTAAGACGGGTTTGGAACCAGAACGGTGTCGCCCTGCCCCAAAGTCGCCAAAGCCAAATGCGCTAGGCCTTCTTTAGAACCGATCGTAACGATCGCTTCTTTTTCTGGGCAAAGGTCTACGTCGTAACGCTTCTTGTACCAGTTGGTCATCGCACGGCGAAGACGCGGAATACCGCGAGACTGTGAATAACGGTGGGTGTCGCCACGCTGCGCCGCTTCTGTCATTTTGTCGACAATATGCTGTGGCGTAGGCTGATCTGGGTTACCCATACCAAAGTCGATAATGTCTTCGCCACGTGCTCGCGCGGCCATTTTCAACTCACCAACAATGTTGAAAACGTAAGGCGGTAGGCGTTTGATGCGCGGGAAGTCGGTATCCACTAAATTTCCTTTACGGTAGGGCGTATAAAAGCGCCGCATAATACCATGGCATATGGGTCTGCCTGAGACAAATAATGCACTCCGCGATATAGCGCTGTACGATCCGCGTTATGAAAATACTAAAACTCGTTTTGCTGCTTTTGCTGGGGATAACTGCGCTGGCGATGGCGGTCAATCACTCCCTATCTACTCCAACTTTTGATGGCGAGATTAGCGAACATTTCGACGGCGATGTGTTCGTTAATGTTGACGGCCTTGCCACTGACAAAACCCCTTTTGAAGTCCTGCAATGGCAGCTCAATAAGCCGGCTAGCGAATGGGGGCGGGTTGAACAAGCGCAAGTCAAGCCAGCGGTCAGCCGAGCAGAAAACGGGCACATCTATACCCAGCTTATTAATCACGCGACCTTTCTAATTCAATACGACGGATTAAACGTTTTAACTGATCCGGTGTACTCGAAACGGGCCAGCCCCTTTAGCTTTGTCGGCCCTGCACGTTGGCGCGATCCAGCAATAGCCTTTGATGATTTGCCAGCAATAGACGTGGTGATCATTAGCCACAACCACTATGACCACTTGGATCTGAATACCCTCGCCGAGCTTAAGAAAAAACACGATCCGCTATTCATCGTACCTTTAGGCAACTCACCCCTGCTGGCCGATATTGGAATTAGCAAGATTCGAGAACTGGACTGGTGGCAGGCAACCAGCCTGCCCAGTGGCCATGTGTTTCACGCCATTCCTGCTCAACATTGGTCGAGTCGTTCGGCAACTGATCGTCGCCGTGCATTATGGAGCGGCTTTGTTTTAGAAACCCAAGCCGGCAATGTCATTTTTGCCGGCGACACCGGCTACGCACGTCACTTCAAACTGATCGCCGAGAAGTTTCCCAATCCAAAGCTAGCCATACTCCCAATTGGTGCTTACGCCCCGCGTTGGTTTATGGCTGATCAACATATGGATCCGGCCCAAGCACTGCAAGCTCACCAAGATTTGGGCTCTGAGTATTCGCTGGGAATGCATTTTGGTACGTTTGAGTTAACTAACGAGCCACCAGAAGAACCCAGTGAGTTATTGAAAAAACTTAGCGCCGAACAAGGCATTTCAAACTTTGACTCGCCTGTTCATGGGAAGGTATATCATTTCGCTACAGACTGAACCTCATCTAGGCTTAGCCTGCTAACGTCATACTCGGACCCCAATTCAATCAAATAGAGCCTTTTAATGAACACATCACAGGCAGCATTGATACTCTCATCCCTTACGCTATTGAGTAGCCACGCCTTAGCGGCAAGCTCTACATCGTGTCCAGAAGCCTTTAACCAGCCTTATCAAAAACTCCACAGTAGTAAGACGGTTAACCTATGCGAGCTAACTGCCGGTAAAGTCGCGTTGGTAGTTAATACCGCCAGCCACTGCGGTTATACCAAGCAATTCTCTGGTTTAGAGAAACTACATCAGCAATTTAAAGATCAGGGATTGGTGGTTATCGGCGTTCCGTCAAACGACTTCCGCCAGGAAGCCAGTGACGAAGCAAAGACCGCCAAAGTTTGTTATCAAAACTACGGCGTCTCATTCACCATGCTGGCACCACAAAAAGTTAAAGGCAGCAGCGCAAGCGAGCTGTTTAAATATTTGGCCGAGGAACACTCTACCCCACGCTGGAATTTCAACAAATACCTGCTAGACCAAGGTGGCAAAGTTAAGCAGTACTACGGCTCGTCTACCGCTCCAGGCAGTAAAAAGCTCGGCAAGGCACTAGCTGAGTTACTCGAATCGCGAACCCCCTCGAATAAGTTGCCATAAAGCTGTGCTTCATTAGGGAAGCTTCTCCTTTTACTCAATCAATAGCTACAAAAAAGGGCTGCCAATGGCAGCCCTTTTTTGTAGCTATGTAGCTCCGACAATCCGGCGATTAATCCTCTGCAGGGATCAAGCCCGCCTGACGGTCACGCTCTTCAATACCTGCCAAAATTTCAGTATGTTTCTCGCGCGTAATTTGGTATTTCAAAATAAAGGGAATCACAACAACCATCCCAATAACGGGGAACACCAAGTAACCCAGTTTCAATCCTAATGCAGCTTGCTCTGTCACCACGTCGGCCTGAGCATCAAAACCCATGCTTCCAATCAAGATCAAACCAAGACCGTTACCCAGAGCCGCGACTAATTTTGCACAAAAGGTATACACCGAGCTATAAGTACCCGCGCGATCTTGGCCGAATTTCCAAATTCCATAATCCACCACATCGCCAAGCATTGAGGCGACAGAAACCGCACCCGCCGCATAACCTATCAGCGCGACCGCAATACAGGCCACCATTGGGCCAAACGCTGCTTCACCGGGCTCAACAAAAAACAAGATGCAAAGGTTTGGAAGAATCATGATCGCAACACTTATTGCCCACGCCACGTGTTTCTGGAACAAGTAGCAAAGCAGCATGCCTAGCGGCGCGCCGAGCAGTGCAAATAGTAACGAGATAAAGATAATAATCGCGTACTGCTCTGGAATTCCTAGGTAATTACCAATATAGAAAAAGCTCAGCGCCTGGTTCATTCCGCCACCAATTCCAACAATTACGTATAGAACGATTAAGTACAAAAGCGGTTTATTCTGAACCAAAGACTGAAATACTTCAGCTAATGAGTCCGTCTTATTGGTCGCATGAATTTGCCCGTCAGGCACCGTCGAAATAATTAACAGAAGTAACAGCGGCATTGCCACCACAATGATCATTGCCGCCAGCGCAAGTGTCTGCCCTGTAACTTCTTGGTTATCCGCCCAGCCCTGGCTTACAGAAACCACCGGGAGAAGGAAGAACAGCGCAGCACCTAGGAAGCTCCAAAACGTTAGCAGCGTCTGAATAAAGGTACGCTTCTCATAGTTACTACTGAGTTCAAAACTCCAAGCTTTGTAAGGTACTTCGGTGATTGTCCAGCCCAGATAAGCGGCAATAAACCAACCTCCAAACCAAAACACTGACGGGTCAGCAGGCGGTGTATATAAGAACCAGACCGAGGGCACGCTGATCAGCGTACCAATCAGCAAGAACGGCTTACGAGTATGGTATTTGGCAAAGAAACGATCTGATAACTGACCAATCAAGGGATCGGAAATCGCGTCAAACAGCTTTGCTATCACCAACGCAATACCCAAAGCGGTAACCGTGACGCCAAATTCTTTAGCGTAAACGCCCTGCAATACCGTATTGGCCGGTACGTGCATCAGCGATTGAACAATCGCAGGCAGTGAAAAAACTACGAGTAAGCCAATCGGCACATTCTTCTGTTGCATAAGTATTGTTTTTTTAGTCGTCCTCAGATTCGCTGAGTGTAACCAATTTATGCACGGGGGATTAGCACCCTTATGACAGCGATAAGAAATATTTTGTATTGCTCTAGAACGCTTTAAACCGATGCGGCTTTGTTCTCTAGCAAGGCGGAATCGCGCGCCGAGTGGGGGAGTTTACTGCTGTAAATAGCCGATTGAGCAGGAATCCTAGGCAGCAGATGGCATAAGGATTTTGGTGCAGAGGGCTTGGGAATTAAGGTGGCGGCCGGACCAGTGATCCTCGGCGCCCGCTAGCTTGCTACCGTTGCTCCCTTCCGGGCCTGGCGGAGTTTACAAGTTCACGTCGCGAGGGACCAATCCGGCCACCATAGAGACTCCGTCTGACTCGACGGGGCGCAAATAATACGCTGGCCTGCCGACAGTCTCAAGCTAAAACCTTTATTTATCATCAATCGGTGAAATTCTTCTTGCTAAAACTCCAATACTGTAAATAATGACAGTATGAAAAATTTAACTCCACGCCAAAATGAAATCCTAAATTTCATTCGCCAGCAGATTAGTCAGCAGCAAGTTGCTCCGACGCTAACTGAGATCTCTCAGGAGATGGGCTTTCGCTCAGTAAATGCCGCCAAGCAACACGTTTTGGCATTGGAAAAGAAGAAAGCCATCAGTTTAACGGCAGGCAAAGCCCGCGGAATTAAACTGTTAGAGCCTTTATTACCAGTCAACATGGGGTTGCCAGTGGTGGGGCGCGTGGCCGCAGGCTCGCCGATTTTGGCCAGCGAACATATTGAGGAGTATCACAGCCTCGATCCGTCTTTATTTCATCCAAGCGCCGACTACTTACTCCGCGTACAAGGCGACAGCATGCGTGAAATTGGCATCCTGAATGACGACTTGCTTGCAGTACACCGTCAACCACAAGCAGACAACGGTCAAATTGTGGTTGCACGAGTAGATGACGAAGTAACGGTAAAACGACTGAAAGTCGACGGCTCAACCGCCTTGCTTTTGCCCGAGAACCGCGATTACCAACCGATAGAGATTGACCTTAGTTCGCAAGATCTTTTTATCGAAGGAATCGCCGTCGGCGTAATTCGTAACCAGGGCTTCTTCCATGAATAACCCAGCAACCAACCAGCCTGCCAGCCCCCTTAATGATTTACTAAAACGCCCTGATATTTGGCAGGGGCGACAAATATGCGAGCACTTTCCGGATGCCTGCTCCACCGGTTTCAAGCCTTTAGACAAGGTACTGTCAAGCCAAGGGTGGCCCCAAGGGTTTCTAAGCGAAATACTCTACCCAAAAGCCGGAATCGGTGAACTGAGACTGATTTTCCCTTTACTACGAGAACAGATAAAGCACGGCGAAATCAGCTGGGTTAATCCGCCTTTCCTACTCAATTCAGCTGCCTTGGCTAGTGCTGATCTGAGCTTAGAGAAGCAATTAATTATTCAGTCATCAACGACCCAAGACAGCTACTGGGCTATGGAACAAATGCTGTTGAGTGACGACTGCAGCGTGGTGATTGGCTGGGGAGAGCCGGCCGATGCCCAAGCCTTGCGGCGTCTACAGCTGGCGGCGGCTGAAGGGAATAGCTATATGATCTTGTTTCGTTCACCAAGCGCAGCACTAAATCCGTCACCCGCGGCATTAAGACTGAGCTTACAAGCTGCTGAAAAAGGGCTATGGATAACCGTATTCAAACAGCGCGGCCAATCTTCTCAACATCCTCTGTGGATTGATGTGTAGCCATGCCAGCACTCAACCCCACAACGCTTGCAGCATTGCAGGCGACGGCCAAGCCACCCCAAAGGAAACGTCCACGCCCGAGTAAGGCATCTGAACGCGCCACGAGCGAAGCGCTTAGCGACAGCTTATGGTTAGGTATTGAACTGCCATTTTTGTCTACCGAGCTAGCGGAAGAACAAGATCAAGTTGATGGCCCTATCGCGATTTATCACGATGTAGCCGGCCACCCAGTAATTTACCAAGCCTGCCCTAAAGCACTGAAATACGGTGTATCGGTGGGTATGAAGCTAAGCGCTGCTCGGGCACTCTGCCATGGCTTACATTCAGCACCGCGCCAAGCAGATCAAGAACAAAAAGCACTCAAGAGTATTGCTCAGAAGCTATGGAGCGTCAGCAACCAGCTGCAGCTGACTGAAAGCGGTCTATGCCTTGAAATCGGCCGAAGTAAAAGCCTTTTTGGCGACGTACAAGCAGCTAAACAGCAAGCCTTACAACAATGCACGCCATTTAGCCTAGTCAGCAGTTTGGCGCCCAGTCCACTTGCCGCCAGCTTAATTAGTCAATTAGGCTACGAGTTAGAGATTTGTGATGAACGAAGCCTGCGCCGTTGGGTTAGCCATCTGCCCCTAAGCGCCTTGCAAAACCCTGTGGCAGAGAAACGCGTAGCTAAATTGGGACTAGAGACCTTGGGCGAATTGCAGCGGCTACCTCGTCCCGATTTAAGCCGCCGCTTTGGTCGTGATGTAGTAAGCCGCTTAGACGCTTTAATTCAGCAACGCCTACCCAGTCAGAAGCTGTACTCCCCACCGGCTTATTACTCACAAAACCTCGATCTGGCTTGTGAAATCGACGGTGGCGACATTCTGCTAACTGCCTGCTCGACGCTGCTGGACCAATTCGCGAAGACCCTGCGCGAAAAAGCAGCTAATAGTAGTTCGTTCACTATTCGACTCTTCCATCTGCACCACTCTGCCAGCGCTCTATCACTGTCGTTTTTGCAGGCTAGTAATCACAGTGAGCATTGGCAAAAGGTGGTGAACGAGAAGTTAGATCGTTTGGACTTGCCCGCCAAAGTCATCAGCCTAGAGCTGAGCAGTGAGCATATCGTTCACGCTCAGGCAGGCAACGCCGACCTTTTCTCTAGCTCAGCAGGCAAACGAAAATCATTACCGCAAACCTTAGAGTTTGTTGGCGCAAGGCTCGGCAGTCAGTCAATTCAACGGCCGGCATGGTATGCGGATCACCGCCCTGAAAAATCCACGGGCTTAGAGCCAGTCGCAGTTAAAACCGCATCTTTTGCTGGCACTCAGCTAGACCGCCCTACTTTTCTCTACCCACAGGCAATCGGCTTACAACGTCCGCCACAAAAAATGGGCTTGGAAATATTCGGCAAACCCGAGCGGATACAGTCTGGCTGGTGGGATCAACAGCCAGTAGACCGTGATTATTACCATGCTCGCGACCGTTATGGCCGTCAAATATGGCTCTATCGAGAAAATCAAGGTTGGTTTGTCCAAGGCCTCTTTAGTTGAGGAGCGTCTGATGTATGCAGAACTCCATTGCCTAACTAACTTCAGCTTCCTACGAGGCGCTTCACATCCCAAAGAGTTGGTTCAACGTGCTCTAGAGCTGGGTTACAGCGCCTTAGCGATCACCGACGAATGCTCGGTGGCCGGTGTGGCGCGGGCCTATTTGGCTGCTAAAGACACTTCTCTTAATCTGATTGTGGGAAGTGAGTTCAGCCTTAACTGCGGGCTCAAAATAGTCATTCTGGCGACCGACAGACAAAGCTACGGCCAACTATCCACGCTTATTACTCAAGCCCGAATGGCGGCTAGCAAAGGCCACTATATTTTAAGCCGAGGTGACCTAGCCGCGTGGCTGCCTAAAGGTTGTCTTGTGATTTGGATCCCGACTGAAGCTAGCCAAGCAACTGAGGGTGTGTGGCTACAAACGGTTTTTCCACAACGCCTTTGGCTGGGCGTCGAATTATTCTCTCAGGCAACCGATCAAACATGGCTAGAACACTGCCAGTTAATGGCGGGAGACATCCCTTTAGTCTCCTGCGGCAACGTGCATATGCACAGCCCCGAGCGGCAGGCTATTCAAGACACCGTCACCGCGATTCGTCTAGGAGTCCCACTGAGCAATTGCGGTATGGCGCTATTCCCCAACGCTGAACATCATCTACGGCCTATTTCACGTTTACGGCAAATATACCCGGCCGCCTTGTTGGCAGAAACCACCAAGATCGCTGCACTCTGTGATTTTTCGCTGGGTGAACTGGGTTATGAATACCCACAAGAGCTAGTTCCAGAAGGACACACGCCTAGTTCATACCTCGCGTTTCTCACGTGGGAAGGCGCCGAAAAACGCTGGCCCGCGGGTATTCCAGAAAACGTTAGAACAACCATTAACAGAGAGTTGGATTTGGTTAAAGAGCTGAAATACGAGCCCTTCTTTCTCACCGTTCATGATGTGGTTAAGTTTGCCCGCAGCCAAAATATCCTCTGCCAAGGACGCGGCTCCGCCGCTAACTCAGCAGTTTGCTATGCCCTGTGGATTACCGAAGTCGATCCCAACCAAATGACTTTGCTGTTTGAGCGTTTCATCTCTAAGGAACGGGCCGAACCTCCTGATATTGATGTCGACTTTGAGCACGAGCGCCGTGAAGAAGTCATCCAATACATCTACAACAAGTACGGTCGCCATCGTGCCGCTTTAGCTGCGACGGTTATTACCTATCGTGCTCGCAGTGCAATTCGCGATGTTGGCAAAGCGTTAGGGCTGGCCTTGGATCAAGTCGACCTACTAGCTAAGTCACTCAAATGGTGGGACAAGCCAGAACATCTGGCTCCGCAAATACGTGAGATTGGTCTTGATCCAGATACGCCGGTAATGCGACAGCTTTGCCACTTGGTCATTGAGTTACTGCGTTTTCCTCGCCACCTATCACAGCATGTCGGCGGCTTTGTCATTGCCAAAGACGACCTTCGCCAGTTAGTACCAGTCGAAAACGCCAGCATGGCAAACCGCAGCGTGATTCAGTGGGATAAAGACGACCTAGCAACGCTCGGACTACTTAAAGTAGACGTATTGGCTCTAGGCATGCTCACCGCTATTCGCAAAAGTTTTAACTTAATCGCCGCCTTTAGTCAGAAACCTCTGCTGACTATTGCCGACCTGCAGGGAGATGATCCGGCGGTTTACGCAATGATCCAGAAAGCCGACACGATTGGCACGTTTCAAATTGAATCACGTGCCCAGATGGCGATGCTACCTAGACTCAAACCCAAGGAGTTTTACGACTTGGTCATTCAAGTCGCGATCGTTCGCCCAGGCCCGATTCAGGGCGACATGGTTCACCCCTACCTACGCCGTCGTAACGGCGAAGAAGATATCGACTATCCCAAACAAGAAGTAAAAGCCATTCTTGAACGAACCCTAGGTGTCCCCATCTTCCAAGAGCAAGTAATGAAGTTGGTGGAGGTGACTGGTGGCTTCACCCCCGGAGAGGCGGACAACGTGCGTCGTAATATGGCCGCGTGGAAATCCACTGGAGATTTAGCTCAGTTTGAAAGTAAGCTTCGCCTAGGTATGCAGCACAACGGTTACACCCGCGAATATGCCGATCGAATTCTTGGGCAAATCAAGGGCTTTGCCGAGTACGGCTTTCCCGAGTCACATTCAGCCAGCTTTGCGCTACTCGCCTACGTCTCATGCTGGTTAAAACACTACTATCCAGCGGCTTTCACCGCCGCCCTTATTAATAGCCAGCCAATGGGCTTCTATCGACCATCTCAACTAGTACAAGACGCACAACGGCATGGTGTGAAAGTACTTCCCATCGATGTTCGTTACAGTGACCATGATTGCACTCTAGAGCATGGTAAAAACGGTGCTGAATTACGCCTAGGATTACGACTCGCTAAAGGCTTTGGGCGCAACTCAGGCGAAAAATTAGTCGCTGCAAGGCAGCATTCTAAGTTTGATGATGCTCAAGATATTAGCCAACGTGCGCAGCTCAACCGCTTCGAAATGGAAGCACTAGCTTCCGCCAATGCGTTGAGGTTTCAGGGCAATCGTTATCAAGCCTATTGGCAAGTTGCAGGTATAGAACCCACTTTGCCACTACTGCAGCAGCCTCGCTTTAATGAAGCGACCCCATTGCTCAAACCCCCCACTGAAGTCGAAGAACTAAGCTCAGACTACGCCAACACCGGCCTATCAATAGACCGCCATCCAATGCATTTCTTACGGCCACAGCTTGAAAGCCAACGCGTAACAACTGCGGAACAGCTGCGGCGCTTACCCGGCGGGAAAGTTGTGAGGGTGGCAGGGTTAGTAATCGGCCGACAACGCCCTGGAACGGCGACAGGAGTGATATTTGTCACCCTAGAAGATGAGACTGGATTAGTAAACGTGATTGTGTGGCCGAAAACCGCCGAGGCGCAGAGGAAAGCACTGCTCACCTCGCAAATCCTAATGGTCACCGGAACCGTACAAACCGACAACAACGTAACTCACCTGATTGCCGGCAAGCTCACAAAAATAGAAGCCAGCTCGTTGGCTGGCTCTATTAAATCACGTGATTTTCACTAAGCGGCCGGCAGTGACCACTAAGCAAGAGGGTTACCCGCTTAAGCGTGATCACCGTGCTTATTTATCGTTGAATCAATGGCTTATCGACGATACGGAGCACTTCTTTGGCTGCACATTTTGTGGCCGGCAGAAAAGGGATTCCCCTACCCGCCACTGGGAACACTACTTTTCTAATACGTCGCATCATCTAACTTACTTACTCTCAAAACAACTTTCTCTGAGAGATAGCGAATGGGTATCAAGTTCAACGGTGTGTACTTCAACAGACCCAGCGATTAGGCAAAATCACAAATATGTAGCATCAAATATATAAGCAGCGAGCTAGGCTGAGAACTATTCCCGCTGTCGCCCCCCACACCCGTCGTTGATTAAGATAGATTTGATGGAATGTTCGCTGCTGGCCGTCAAGCTCAATTGATGAACACTCAAAATTCTCTAGCTTCAATGCCTCAGCTAAATCAACCAAGTGCAGCGCCTCTACTTCGTCCTTGGCCAATACCCACTTTGGCGGCGGCTTCACAATCGCTACCACAGGCTGAATAGCGAATCCGGTGAGGGTTACTCGCGGCTCTAGATAGCCGATAACGTTTACATTTTCGGCTAGCAATCCAATTTCTTCTTCTGCCTCACGTAACGCCGTGGCCGTCAGACTTGCATCATCCGCATCAACTCGGCCGCCGGGAAAGCTCATCTCACCGGCATGTATTCTTAACGAAACAGCCCGTTGGGTTAACAGTAGTTGCGGCATTCCACCACTGTCCGACTCAATTAGCCCAAGCAATACCGCAGCAACTTGAAGCTCTTTGCCTTCAAACAACGAGACTTTGTCATCGTCAAGGTTGCCTAATGCGTCATTGATCAGAGATTCACTCTCGGAAGTGTTCTCCAATGCGCTACGAATTTGTTCTACAAGCTCATTCACCAGTAGAAGCCGGAATCAGAAAGGACTCAGCTAGGGCCTTTTCTACCAACGCACTGCTATTGTTTGCCACTTCGGAAATAGCTGTTTCAATGGCGGCCATCCATGCTCGTTTATCCGCATTGCCATGACACTTTACAACGGCACCCTTGAGGCCCAATAAGCTTGCTCCGTTGCGTGCAGTCGGATCGATACGAGCTTCAAGGCGAGGTAGCAGCAGCTTGGCCAGTAGTGACTTCCACCAGCTTCGATCTATCTCTGCCTTAAGCGCTTGATACACCATACTCACAGCGCCTTCGCTGCTTTTGAGTGAAATATTGCCACTAAAACCGTCGCAAATAATAACTTCCGCATCGCCCTCGAATAGCCGATTGGGTTCGATAAAACCAAGGTAGTTAAGCTTGCCTTGTGCTAAATGCTTAGCGGCTTCACGAATCATCGGCAAACCTTTGCTCTCCTCTTCGCCAATATTGAGCAATCGCAACCTTGGATCATCAACCTTTCCAACCGAACGAGCTAAGGCATCGCCCATCAACGCAAATTGCAGGAGGTGCTCCGCCTGGCAGTCGCTATTCGCGCCCAGGTCTAGCATCCAGGTTCGCCCTTGGCGAGCAGGAAGCTCCGCACACAATGCTGGGCGAGACACGCCAGAGAAGGTTTGAAGCAATTGCCGCGAAAGCGACAGCAAACAGGCGGTGTTGCCTGCGCTAACTACCGCCGATACTTCGCCACTTTGTTGTAGTAACAGTGCTTGCCGCATAGAGGAATCTGGGCGGCGGCGCATCGCCTCAGAAACGTTATCCGACATTGAGATGACCTCGGAGGCGTGGTGAATGTCCAGGCGGCCTTGCTCTAACAAGCGACGAGACCAGAGCATCCTTTCAACTAGCGGCTGAGTCACAGCCTTATCTCCCACCAACACAAACCGCATATCGGGGTAACGCCGAGCCATGGGCCGAAGCGCTTTAAACGCTGGTCTAAAGCCCTGATCGCCACTCATCACGTCAATTGCAATTCGGCTTAGGGGCACCGCTAAACACCGCATGGCTGGAAATCAACCCTCACAACAATAGTCACATTAGTCTACTAAATTTATTCAACGCAAAAAGGCACGGAAGTAAGCCCTCTTCAGTAGAAGAGCACTTACCGCCGCGCCTTATTGAACCAATGACAACGCTGCTTTAAAAAGCAGCGTCAAGTCACTTATTCTTCGTCTGCGTCTACTACTTCTTCAGGTTGTGCAATAACCTGACGACCGCGGTAAAAACCATCGGCTGCGATGTGGTGACGACGATGCGTGGTGCCGCTAACCGGATCGGTAGACAGTGTTGCGCCTGAGATAGCATCGTGTGAACGACGCATGTCACGTCTTGAACGGGTTTTACGACTCTTTTGAACTGCCATTGCCTAGTCCTGATTCCTAAGTTTTCAATTCTGCGAAACGCCGCAGATTAATCTTTCTTTAATGAAGCCAGCGCCGCGAATGGATTGACGCGTACTGGTTCTTCAATTACAACGCTGTCTTCCATGCTCTCTAGCATCTGCGGTACACATTCCTCTTCCGAGGCGTGTGCAGATACTAGCGGCATTGATAACAACGCTTCGTCTTCTACTAACTCGGTGATATTGATGCCGCTTTCGTCGACAATAATCACCGTGTCATAATTTTCTTCTAGCTTACTTGCGTCCAAATCATTAGTCGCAACAGCCACAGTCACCTTGGTGCCGCCAGCGTAGTCGAATGTTTCCAGACAGCGCTGACAACGAAGCTGCATTTGGTACTTAATATCCATACCAATCACAATTTCACGATCTGCTGAGCGGCCAAACTCCAAAGAGTATTCCAGTCCACCCTGATCACTCTCCGCAAT
>JBLHFB010000007.1:0-19357 GCA_047614865.1 Gammaproteobacteria bacterium
AGCAAGCTAGGCCTGTTACCGTTCGACTTGCATGTGTTAAGCATACCGCCAGCGTTCAATCTGAGCCAGGATCAAACTCTCCAGTTGAATATCTTGTTGAGGAACCGAAATCCCTCGGTCAAACTATTAAACTGAGTTGATCCATCTAAACTCTATAAGTAGTGTTTCTATGGTCACTCATATGACATCGTTTAATGTCAATGTGAGCACCCACAAAAGTCAATTTGATTAAGTTTTTAAAGAACTTGCCAGAAACCTAAGTTTCTGCAGGACTAAGCTAGGAGCTAAACCCTTGAAAAACAAGCTTGTTAGCCGTTTTTCGCTTTGTTGTTCAGCCGGTTGGCCGTTCAACGTGGAGCGCATTATATAGATGCTCCGCCGCGCGTCAACCGCTAATTTCAAATTACTTGAATTTACTAGCCTACAGCTACCTAGGAAGCACTGTTCGAGCCTTATTATTACCGTCGCATAAGGCTATCAAAGTATATTTGCGATTTATTCTATTTCGCGACAGTTAACAAAACCCGTGCAATTCGTCGCTTCCCGACCTGCAAAACCACGTTACTACCCGCAGGCAGCATCACTCGAGCATTGACTACTTTTTCGCCATCGCACTTTACAGCGCCCTGTTTGACCATTCGCATGGCCTCAGACGTGCTTGAAACCAGTCCCGCCTGGACAAGGGCGTATCCTATAGCCAGCCCATCAGCCTCGGCTTCAAACGAGAATTCCTCTATCTTGTCAGGCAACGCGCCTTTCTGAAAGCGCTGAATAAACGCCTCTTTCGCTCGCTGACCAGCCTCGTCACCGTGAAAACGGGAAACCAACTCCTCGCAAAGCAAGAATTTGATGTCGCGTGGATTTTCGCCGGCGGCGATCCGCTCTCTTAACAGTTCTATTTCATTAAGAGGCTTAAAACTAAGTAAGTCGAAGTACCGCCACATTAAGTCATCGGATATAGACATTACCTTGCCAAACATGTTGTCTGGCTCGTCCGTAACCGCAATGTAGTTATCCAATGACTTGGACATTTTATTTACGCCATCCAATCCTTCGAGAATGGGAACCGTCATCACAACCTGCGGCTCTTGGCCCCGCTGCTCTTGAAGCTGGCGCCCCATTAACAGGTTGAATTTCTGATCAGTACCGCCGAGCTCTATATCTGCTTCTAAGGCTACTGAGTCGTAGCCCTGCACCAAGGGGTACAGAAACTCGTGGATAGCGATTGGCCGCCCGCTCTTGTATCGCTTACTAAAGTCATCGCGCTCGAGCATGCGTGCAACGGTTGAACTTGCCGCGAGAGGGATCATTTCAGCGGCGCCCATTGCGCCCATCCATGTGGAGTTAAATTCAACTCGTGTCTTAGCTGGGTCAAGTATTTTGAAAACCTGCTGCTGATAGGTAGTAGCATTTTCTCTAATCTGTTCCGGGCTTAACGGCGGACGCGTTTCATTCTTTCCGCTGGGGTCACCAATTGCAGCGGTGAAATCGCCAATAAGAAAGATGACTTCGTGCCCCAGTTCCTGGAATGCACGCAACTTGTTAATAAGGACTGTATGGCCGATGTGCAAATCGGGCTTGGTCGGGTCGAACCCAGCTTTGATTCGAAGCGGCCTTCCCTTAGCGAGCTTTTTCTCCAGACCGCCAGCAGGCAACACCTCATCGGTGCCACGTAATAATTCTTCTAAAGCTTGCTCTGCTGACGGCATGGGTTTCAACTCCGGTCGATCCGATTGGCCTTTAAATTGGCCGCGAATCATATCACCACGAATTCGACGATTGGCCGATTTTGTTGACGCAGCAAGGATTTCCGCGTACTTTTCGCGGGAAATCGGACCATTCAACACAAAGAGGCGCCGCCGGAACTATCCGCGCAATAGAAATGGGCAACAAGTTAGGCTTACTTAATGTAGATTTAAAAGGCAACGTCGGGTTTCGGCATTACTCGAGCGCGCGACCGAAACGTAAGCGTATATTTTTACTGGCAATTCCTCTTTTTTTGATTTCTTGCATTGGCCTCTCCCTCCTCAGCTTCGGCGGCGACGGCGAGCCAGAACAGGACTCGGCAGAAACTTTTAGCAACTACGATCAGCCTGCGAAAACTGCAGCGGAAAACCCTCGCGCGCCCTCCCTGACCTCATCGGACAATTTGTACTCCAGTCACCTAGCACCTAGCCGCATCGCTCCAAGCTCCCCGATCACCCCTACTATTACACCAACAGCGCCGCCCCGAGCAGTCAACATTAGGCAGTCCGCGACAGTGGCAACCGGCGACAGCTTGCTGGGCGTGTTCGAACGGCTAGGTTTAAACGTTACTCAGTGGTACTCGATGCGTGACGTCGATCGAGAGGTTAAGCGTCTAACTGAAATTCGCCCGGGCGACACTCTAAACGTGATTCGAACCAAGACAGGTGAATTGGTAGAGCTGGCGTACAAATACAGCCAAGAATACAGCCTCATCGTGTCTTATGACGGAGACACCTACAAGGCTGAAACTTTGTTTGACCCGATCGAACGAGATATCGTTTCTGCTAGCGGCACCATT
Organism: Gammaproteobacteria bacterium; assembly: GCA_047614865.1. Classification (GTDB taxonomy): domain Bacteria; phylum Pseudomonadota; class Gammaproteobacteria; order JAPPPA01; family JAPPPA01; genus JBLHFB01. Next base: position 2,546 of record JBLHFB010000007.1, read on the forward strand.
ACTGATTCGTTCTACCTTAGCGCTAAACGTTCGGGCCTAGAAGATAAGCAGATTATGGAGCTTGCCGAGCTTTTCGCTTGGGATATAAATTTCGCCCTCGATGTTTGGAATGGAGATAGCTTTTCTGTGCTCTACGAAAGGCTCAGTCAAGATGAAAAATTTATCGGCTATGGAGACATAGTCGCTGCTGAATTCAACAACCGCCAGCGGGAAATTCAAACTGTACGCTTTACAGATGAAGACGGCGACGAGCGCTACTACACTCCGGAAGGACGCAGCATGCGCCGAGCCTTCTTGCAGTCTCCGGTGCATTTTACCCGCATCAGCTCAGGCTTCAGCCTAGCCAGACTACATCCAATTCACAAGACCAGACGCCCTCACCGTGGCGTGGATTACGCAGCGGCCAAAGGAACCAAAATCATGGCCTCTGGCGATGGGGTTGTTGAATTTGTTGGTCGCCAAAATGGTTATGGACAAACGGTAATTTTGCGCCACGGAAAGCGGTACACCACGCTATACGCTCACATGTCGAAATTTGCTAATCTTCGCAAAGGCTCACGCGTGAAACAGGGGCAGACCATTGGCTACGTTGGAAAGACAGGCGCGGCAACTGGCGACCATCTTCACTATGAGTTTCGTGTAGACGGAAAACATAAGAACCCCCTTACCGTAAAGCTCCCGCCTGCCGCCCCTATCGGCGACGACTACCGCAACGAATTTGCTACTCAAACAGAACCTCTACTCGGCTGGCTTAATTCGCTAAGCGATAAACGTCCAGCAATTGCCGGTGGCAGCGACAACTCTGTTGCAGCACCGCTTCCTTAGCGCTCCATATTAAACACGCGCAAACCCTGCCAAAGGCTACCCAATGACGGATCTGTATATAGGGATAATGTCAGGCACAAGCTTAGACGGAATTGACGCTGGACTGTTTTCGTTTGCTGACCACCAATGCATAACCCACGCCACCCACAGTGCGCCCTTCGACGTTAATACAGCGTCATTATTGAAGTCTTTTGCTCGCGGCGGAGAACTAAGTGCCGCCGACATCGGCTGCTTGGACTCTGCACTGGGTGCGGCCTATGCAGCTGCCGCCACCTCTTTACTTTCGAAGACAAACGCTAATGTTGTGGCTATAGGCTGCCATGGACAAACCGTTTGGCACCAACCAAGCGGCCCGCATGCCTTTACCTGGCAGCTCGGCGACCCACACCGGCTAGTCGAAACGACAGGCGTAACCACGGTAGCCGACTTTAGGCGCGCGGACGTCGCCGCTGGCGGACAGGGCGCGCCGCTGGCACCGCTATTCCACCGCTGGCTTTGGCCTAAAAAAAATGCTGCAGTTGTAAACATTGGGGGGATTTCGAATATTACTCCTCTAAGAGGAGCCAGCGGATTCGACTGCGGCCCTGGCAACACGCTAATGGATGCTTGGGCGCGTCAGCACTTGGGCAAGGCCTATGATGAGTCTGGCGACTGGGCACTCTCAGGCCAAGTAATTCCCCGCCTGCTCGCCACCATGCAGAATGACGAATACTTCTTAGCCAAAGCGCCGAAAAGCACTGGCCCCGAGCATTTCAACTTGCTATGGCTAGACACTGCGCTGGCCGGCTCAACGCACCTGCCAGCGGACGTGCAAGCAACGTTGCTGGAGCTAACCGCGTGGTGCATTGCCGAAGCGGTAAACCAAAGCGGAGCACAAGGCGCGGTAATTTGTGGCGGAGGAACCTACAACTTAGCGTTGATGGCCCGCTTAACCGCACTGTGTAAGGTGACAGTTGAAGGCAGCGGCCAACACGGGCTAGACCCTCAATGGGTGGAAGCGGCCTGCTTTGCATGGCTGGCTAAGCAGGCGGTTAACGGTGAAAAGGTCGACACCAGAGTCATAACTGGAGCAAGGCACCCGGTTCGACTAGGCGTGATTTTCCCCGCCTAGCGGCCCTAAGTGCTCGGCCTTAAACCGAGAACGACTGTCCACAGCCGCAGGTGGTTGCAGCATTTGGGTTACGGATTACGAATTGCTCGCCTTCCAGCCCGTCGGTGTAATCTATTTCTGCTCCCACTAAGTACTGGAAGCTCATCGGGTCAACAACCAAAGCCACACCTTGGTTACTTACTTCAATATCATCGCCGGCGTCATCGCCGTCAAAGGTAAATCCGTACTGAAAACCTGAGCAGCCGCCGCCAGAGATGAAAACTCTCAGCTTAAGGCTCGGGTTTTCTTCCTCTTCTAGCAACTCTTTAACCTTGAACGCAGCAGAATCAGTAAAGATTAAAGTAGGCGCAGCAAGTGATTGCGCAGGGTCGACAGAAACAGCTTCCAATGACATTAGGACACTCAAATAGTTGGTAGAGACTCATTATAGTTCAGATCAGCGGCGGCTGCCGCGAATGCGAGGGTTGGGCGTGAAATTCTCTTGCCGCTAGCGGATTAGAACGTCGTCCCATTGATAAGTTGCATCGATCGGATACTTGCGTCGTCCGATTACATCAATTTTCAGCTTAAACTCAGTTGGCAAAAACCCTTCAGGCAATTCAAACTCGGCTCGAATAACCTGAAAATGTTTAAAACCCACCTTGCGATAATCTTTATTTCCATCGTCAAACAGTATCAGTGCTGACACTTCGCCTTCTAGGCTTCCAACCAAGTCTAAGCCAGCCTGACCTTTTATCCGTTCGACCGACTGTCCAGAGCGTACCATCGTTACATCCAACACGAACGACCGACTTTCACCAATTCGGTACATTACGAAACTGTCTACTCGAGCCCCGCCTGAGACTTTGTCGGTCCCAACAATACCTTCATAGAAGCGCACTTGCTCATCAAGGTCGCGCTGCTCACTGCTGGCTTGGGTCAGCAACGACCGCAGCTCGCGATTGGTAAGAAGTTCTATCTCCAATTGCTGCTCCGCGGTATATAGCTGCTCTTCTCTACTGCGTAGCTTTTCGTTGACCGTGTCAAAGCGAGTCTGATGCCAGTCATCTCGCTGCTTCAATGCCAAATAGTCGCTATAGCTGCCACTCACGCCATTTTTAGCATGAATCACGCCCAAGGAATACACTTGCCAGCTGAGCAGTACAGTCAGCAGCGACACCATTAGCCATAAAGAAAGTCCTTTCATCATGGCGCTTTAAGGCAACAGAGCAGGCAAGTTGAGCCCAATGGATTCATCCAACCCAAACATCAGGTTCATGCACTGAATAGCTTGCCCAGAAGCTCCTTTTACCAAATTGTCTTCCACCGCCATAATCACGACGGTGTTGCCGCCTTGCGGGCGAATAACGGATAAACGACAAGTATTACTTCCACGCACCGATCGAGTCTGAGGAAACACGCCTTCTGGCATTACATCAACAAACGGTTCGTTTGCGTAACAACTCTCGAACACAGCCTGCAGGTCTGCTTCTTCAGTCAGCTGGGCGTATATGGTTGAATGTATTCCGCGGATCATTGGAGTGAGATGGGGCACAAAGGTAAGCTTTACCTCCGCTCCAGCCATGAAGGTCAAACCCTGCTCTATTTCTGGCAAGTGACGATGGCCTGCCACGCCATAGGCCATGAAGTTGTCACCCGCTTCGCAGAAAAGCGAACCCACCTTCGCACCGCGGCCAGCGCCAGACACGCCCGATTTACAATCCGCAATAATTCCCGACGTCTCAATAATTCCAGCCTCTAGCAGCGGTTTGAGCGCAAGTTGCACCGAAGTGGGGTAGCAGCCAGCTACAGCAACCAGCTGAGCAGTCTTTATTTTTGCCCGATTCTGTTCTGGCAATCCGTAAACCGCGCGCGGAATAAGATCCGGACAGCTATGCTCGACGTTGTACCACCGCTCCCAAAGTGCCACATCCTGCAACCGAAAGTCCGCAGAGAGGTCCACAACCCGAGTATTCCGAGCAACCAGCTCCGGCACGATATGCATCGCAGCAGCGTGCGGGGTAGCAAAAAACACCACATCGCAAGCCGCTAACGTCTCGACATCAGGCTCGCTATAAGCCATATCGTAATGGCCACGCAGATTCGGGAACAACTCGGCGACCTGCCTACCTGCCTCAGCACGCGAGGTTACGACCGTTACTTTGGCCTGCGGATGCGCGGCCAGTAAACGTAATAATTCGACGCCGGTGTATCCGGTCGCGCCAACAATTCCAACGGAGATCATGGTCATTCGGTAAAATAAACTTCTAAGTAACGTTAATAGCCAATGCCCATTAAATCTACCACATCAATAAGCGACAACGAACACATCGAAAAGGATGTAATTGATCGACTCTTGTCGAACAATCTAACGCGTCGCCGACGGCTTTTCCTTAGGCTGGCGGCTAACCGTAGTTTAGCACTGCTGTCACTCCTCGGCCTGCTAGTTGGCGCCCTAGTAGGTCTATTAATGGTGGGCTTCGAAGCGTTGATTACGTACAGCCACACGATCGTCACCAGTGGCGGCACCGTCCGTCCCGATGATTTCTCGACAATGCCCCCATTGAATAGACTGCTCGCACCAATTGGCGGGGGGCTCTTTATTGCTTTGGTGTTTGTTTGGGCCCGAGCCGAAGAGCGCTTCTCGGGCATCGCCCACGTCATAAATCAGCTTAGCCATCACGACAGCATGCTGCCGTCGCGCAACGCCTTGTTCCAGTTTGGGGGCGCCTGCGTCGCGCTTGCAAGTGGCATGTCGGTAGGTCGCGAGGGGCCAGCAATTCACATTGGCGCTGCACTTGCCGGCTACGGCGGCCGCCGCGGCCTCTTGCCTGCTAATGCAACCAGGATACTTGTCGCCTGCGGCACTGCGGCCGCCGTGGCGGCGTCATTCAACACCCCGCTTGCTGGAGTGATTTTGGCGATGGAAGTAATCCTAATGGAATACAGCATCGCTGGCTTTGCGCCTATTATTCTCGCTTCGGTTGGTGCTACCGCCGTCGCCCACGTTTTTCATGGCACGCTGCCGACTTTTGCAGTCCCTGACATTGGGCTCGCATCGCTTACCGAGCTACCGTGGCTGGTGGTTGTCGGCATCGCGCTAGGTTGCCTATCTCGAGCGTTAGGAACGATGATTGACATCATGACCGCTGCTGTCGTCAATTGGTCGCTCTATGCAAAGCTAACCTTTGCCGGGGTTGTCTGCGGCGGTTTCGGCTTCTTCGTTCCCGAAGTGATGGGCGTCGGCTACACCACTGTCGATAAAACCTTGCTCGGCGAATATGCGCTCGGATTTACCGTGCTACTGCTAGTCCTCAAGCTGTTGGCTAGCTCAGCGGCTATCGCAATGGGCGTTCCGGGCGGAATTATTGGGCCGACAATCGTGACGGGCGCACTGGCCGGCGCTGTGCTTGGCTATATAGGCCAGAGCTTTGGCCTCGACAATGTGTCCCCCATAGCCTTCTACGCCTTGCTCGGAATGGGCGCAATGATGGGCGCAACACTACACGCGCCGTTAGCGGCGCTAACCGCGATGCTCGAGCTTTCAAGCAATCCCAACGTAATTTTGCCCGGCATGCTGGTAGTGATTGTTGCTTATCTCACCAACCGCGTTGGGTTCAACGGCCAGTCTATTTTTTTGCGCATATTGGAACGTCAGGGCGAGCCTTGGGTACCAGACCCACGCGAGCAAGCCATGCAGCAGACCTCGGTCGCCACCACCTTAGATGATGACGCAATTGCGCTTGAACCAACCGTTCTGGTTGCCGATCTAGCCAAAGCTGCTAGCGAGCACCAATGGGTTGTGGTTCCACAAACAAACAGCCTTTATTCCGGCGCCGACTTGCTTGAATGGCAACAGCAAAACTTGCCCGACTTCAGCGACAATGCCCGCATTGAAATTGGCGCCAGTGGCGTTCGCAACAAACACTGCCTTCCAATTAGTACTGGCGCTTCTGTATATTCTGCCTACTTGCAGCTCAGCCGCGGTGAAACTCAGTCGTTCTATGTGGTTTGGCCAACTGAATTTAACCAAGCCTCACGCTCAGAGATCCTCGGAATATTGGGCGAAGACGCAGTTCGTGGTTACGTAAAACTCGAATACTGCCGTCTATAGGCATTAGCCATACTTTTCTCGTTATCTCACACTAGGAGCAGCTAAATGCTTTGGGTCAAAGCCTTTCACGTTATATCAATGGTCACCTGGTTCGCAGGTTTATTCTATTTGCCGCGCCTGTTCGTTTACCACGTCGACACTGAAGATGCCGTAGGCCACCAACGCTTCTGCGTGATGGAAAAGAAGCTATCAGTGATGATGAGCATCGGAGCGGTTCTCACCGTTGGCTTCGGTCTTTGGCTATTAGTAGTCTGGTGGGCGGGCAGCCTGGCTGGCCAAGGCTGGCTACATGCCAAACTTACGTTAGTGATACTGCTAATTGGCTATCACGGCTGGTGCCAAGTGCAAGTTAAAAAATTCCGTGAGCATCGCGCCACCGGCAGCTCTCGCTACTACCGCTTAATGAACGAAGTCCCTGCGCTAGTGCTTATCGGCATCGTTGTGCTGGCTATCGTTAAACCCTTTTAGTTATTAGCGGCCAAAGCAGCGAATATCATCGGCGCTAGCAATCGGCCATAGACAACTCCGATTGCTAGCCAGCTCAAATACCGGCATCATGCCACCGCATTTTATTTAAAACCAAACGCAGGAATTAATCCATGGCCGTACTAGTAGCCCGTCAAGCACCAGATTTCACCGCAGCCGCCGTTCTTGGTGACGGTTCGATCGTTGATGAATTTAACCTTGCAACTGCCATCAAAGGCAAGAAAGCCGTCATTTTCTTCTACCCGCTAGACTTCACCTTCGTTTGCCCAACTGAATTGTTGGCCTTCGATCACCGTCTAAAAGAATTTAGCGATCGCGGCGTTGAAGTAATCGGCGTATCTATCGATTCACAGTTCAGCCACAACGCATGGCGCAACATGGCAATCAAAGATGGCGGTATTGGCCAAGTTGGTTACACGCTGGTCGCAGACACCAAGCACGAAATCGTGCAGGCCTACGACGTTGAGCACCCAGAAGCAGGTGTTGCTTTCCGTGCGTCGTTCCTAATCGACGAAGAAGGCACAGTGCGTCATCAAGTTGTTAACGACCTTCCACTAGGCCGTAACGTTGACGAAATGCTACGCATGATCGACGCTCTACAATTCCACCAAGACAACGGCGAAGTTTGCCCTGCTGGCTGGACCAAAGGCGACAAAGGCATGGACGCAACTCCAGACGGCGTTGCGGCTTACCTAGCGACGGAATCAGACAAGCTATAAGCTTCGCTGCATCCCTCCTGAAAGGCGCGTTGCTTCACAGCAACGCGCCTTTTTTATTGCCTACGTATAACTAGTTGAGACATTGCCTCGACTTTTTCAACTGCAAAAAATCTTCCTATACCTCTGTTGTTCATAGCGTTTAGCGAGTTAGCTACAGCTTTCTACGAACGCGAACATGCCGACTACCGCTAAACGTTCTTGCTAATGCGAACGATTTGCATTTAAATATACATCCTCAATTTAGCAACCACCCAACAAGGTATCGAATCATGCGTTTTCATGACGCCGCTATTGCCGCCACACTCGGCCTTTCTAGCTCAGTAGCTTTTGCGGCGACTCCAAGCAATGCTGAGCTATACGAAATTATTCAAGCTCAACAAGCCCAATTAGAAGAGCTAAACACTTCTAAATCTGGCTTTGCAGACAAGCTGTATGTTGGGGGTTACGGTGAGCTTCATTACAACAACATTAAAGATGATGATGACAAAGTAGATTTTCACCGCTTTGTCTTGTTCTTTGGCTACGACTTCAGTGACGGCATTCGCTTCCGCTCTGAGTTCGAACTTGAGCACGCTCTAGCAGGCGAGGGCAAACCGGGCGAAGTAGAACTAGAACAAGCTTACGTCGAATTCAACACTGGCGACAGCGCAGTCACTAAGGCTGGTGTCTTCCTTGTGCCCGTTGGCATCTTGAACGAAACCCACGAGCCACCAACGTTCTACGGTGTTGAGCGTAACGGCGTTGAGAAAAACATTATTCCATCAACATGGTGGGAAGCCGGTGCGATGTACAGCGCTCGTGCCTCTGAAAGCGTTAGCTACGATATCGCTGTACACAGCGGCCTACAACTCGGCACCGATTACAAAATCCGTGGTGGCCGCCAGAAGGTTGCCAAAGCCACGGCTAACGATCTAGCAGCAACCGCGCGGATTAAGTACACCGGAATTCAAGGTGTTGAATTGGCAGCCACTTTGCAGCACCAAGCCGATGCTCGCCAAGGCCTTGACGATTCAGACTCCGCCGACGCAACACTGATTGAAACTCACGCTGCGATTAATAAAGGCGCATTCGGTGCCCGCGTTTTGTACGCCACATGGGATGTTGGCGGTGCAGGCGCGAAGGCAGCAGGTCGTGATGAGCAAACAGGCTACTACCTCGAAGGCAGCTATAAAGCATCTGAAACCACTGGATTTTTCACCCGTTACAGCGCTTGGGACAACAACGCCGGCAACAGTGCCGACACCGAAACAACACAAGTTGATTTGGGCGTGAACTATTGGCCACATGCGAATGTTGTAGTTAAAGCTGATCTGTTCAAGGCAGACACCGCAGGCGCTGAAACCGAAGGTTTCAACCTCGGCGTTGGCTACCAGTTCTAGCTCCCCTGTTAAGCACACTCCATGCGTCACATCCTCGTTTTACTTCTCCTACTAGCCACGCAAGTGGCCAGTTCGCGTGGGCTTTACAGCACTACCGACGAGTTCTTGGCGCAAACCTTTGCCGCTGACATTCCCGCCGCAGCCACTGTCTGGCTAACCGGCGAGAAGGGAAAAGCAGCAAAGGCAATTCTCGGTCATAAACCCAAAGCGCTGCGCAGTCGTTACTGGCAACAGGACAATCGTAGCGCCTGGGTTTTAGCCGAAATCGGCAAAGAACAACCAATCACGGTTGGAATTGTCATCAGCGACACTCAGATCGAATCGATTCAAATACTTGAATACCGCGAAGACCGCGGCGAAGAGGTTCGATTCAGCAGCTTCACCCAACAATTTCCCGGCTTGTCCCTCTCCAACAACAAGCAACTCAGCGGCTCAATTGATAACATTACCGGCGCAACCCTCTCTGTATGGGCCGTGAGCAAACTCGCTCGGCTCGCACTGTATCTTCACGGTCAGGTAAATGAGCAACCAACGCAACAAAGCCAAACGCCATAAACTCGGCGTCGATCGCCGTCGACTGCTGCATTCCAGCTACGTTTGGCATCGCCGAATCGGTTTAAGCGTCTGTGTCCTAGTTTTGTGGCTTGCCGTTACTGGGCTTGTACTAAACCACAATGACGACTTAGAACTCGGCCATCACAATATCCCTGCATCATGGGCAAGCAGCATCTACGGTGTTGAAGCCGACATCCCTCGAGCTTGGGCTGTGGCCGATAAGTGGCTATTCGCTAGCGATGACTTGATCTTCTTTGCCAATCAAAAAACCTCAATCAGCAGTCAGCTTACGGGCGCTACCTCGCTTAACGGGCTGGTGATAGCGACAAGCGGAACAGAAGTCTTTCTCTTCACAGACAGTGGTGAGCTAATAGAGCGCCTCGATAGTGGCTTTGCACCGCCAATATTTGCGCTGGGACTATTCGATCAGCAAATCGTAATCAATACCAGTAGCGGGCCGGTTGCCAGTTCAGTCGAATTCTCTGGCTGGGAAAAGCTGCCTCACAACAGCCCTGTCAAATGGTCGCAAACTGCGGAACCACCCGGCAAGCAGCTTGCCGGCCTACCGGCAAGCAATGGAATTAGCTGGGAACGGTTTTTACTCGATATTCACGCCGGAAGAATATTAGGATCGGCGCGAATTATCATTGCAGACATTGCTGCTCTGGGGATGATCTTGCTCGCGCTAAGCGGCTTCTATACGTGGTTTACGCGCTACCGGCGCAAGCAGCACTAGCCGCGACGTAAGCGTTGGCCAGGCCCGCACAGCGGCGAACGCAAGTTGCTACGTAATGGCTCGGGCACACCGTCGGGATACACCGCTGGGGCAAATTGGCGGATCGCCCTGCGGTATACCTCGCGTTTGAAAAACACCACGTCGCGCAGCGGTTGCCACATATCCACCCATTTCCAGCCATCAAATTCTGGCGAATCTGAAACGTCGAAGCGCACGTTGTTCTCCGAGCCAGTGTTCATTTGCAACAGAAACCAAATCTGCTTTTGGCCAATGCATCGCGGGGCGTTATTGCGACGTATCATACGTTTGGGAAGACGGTAACGCAGCCAATCTGGCGTCTGAGCAACGATCGACACGTCGTCTTCAGTTAGCCCTACTTCTTCTTTCAGTTCGCGGTACATTGCTTCTGCTGGCGTTTCGCCTGCGTCAATCCCGCCCTGCGGAAATTGCCAGGAATCCTGACCGGCACGACGCGCCCAAAACACGCCTCCGCTTCCGTTGGTCAAAATGATCCCGACGTTAGCTCGGAACCCTTCCTGATCAATCACTTGAAGCTCCTAGGTACTGTTAGCCTCTGATTGTTCCACAACTTGCTTTCAACAACAACGTATACTCCGCCACCGTTGTTTATCCAGCCTGATGCAGCCGTTAATGCACTTATGAAATTAGCCATATTTGACCTAGATAACACCCTACTAAAGGGCGATAGCGACTTTATGTGGGGGCAGTTTATCTGCAAACACGGCTTGGTCGACCGTGAAGCGTTTGAGTCAAAAAACCGCGACTTTCACCTCCAATACCAAGCGGGGACTCTCGATCCTGCCGAATTCCTAGAGTTCGCGCTTAAACCATTAACGCGATACAGCCCCGGCGAGCTAGCCCGCTGGCATAAGCGTTATATGAAAGACGTAATCATGGGCTGTATTGAAGACAGCGCACGTGCCTTAGTTGAGCAGCACCGCGAAATGGGTCATACCCTGCTTGTTATCACCGCCACCAATGAGTTTGTCACAGCACCAATAGTTGCGGAGTTCGGCATTGAACATCTGATTGCGCCGCGCGTTGAACTGGTCGACGGCCGCTATACCGGGAAGTCTCCAGGCAGCCCCTGCTTGGGCGAAGGCAAAGTGATCCGCTTTAACGAGTGGCTAGCCGAAACGGGAAATTCAGTTGAAGAAAGCTGGTTCTACAGCGACTCACGCAATGACATTCCGCTACTTGAAGTTGTCGAGCACCCGATTGCCGCCAACCCAGACGACACATTGCGGGCTCACGCTAAATCAAAGGGCTGGCCGATTATGGAACTGTTTGCGTAAACCCAATAGAACCTACAAAAAACGGAGCTAAATGCTCCGTTTTTTGTAGGTTTCAGAGGCTAACAAGTTACTTTCGCGTGTCGAAGTACGCCACTTCAGAAACCTTATGCCATTCGGCCACCTGATCTCTAAATTCGGTAAACGACTCGTAGATCTCGCGCGACGTTTCGTCAGTCTCTGCCAAGTCTTCTAACACGCTATCGGTGGTTACTTTCAGCGCCGCTAACACCTCATCTGGGAATTTACGCAGCTGCACATCATGCTCATTCACCAGCGAATTAAGCGCGCGATTATTATTTGCGGTGTATTCATCAAGCATTTTCTGAGTGGACGCTTTGCAGGCAACTTCAACAATCTGCTGAAGATCAGCAGGTAACGTTTCCCAAGCGTCTTTATTAATCGTAGCTTCAAGCGCTGGGCCCGGCTCGTGCCAGCCTGGGTAGTAGTAATATTTGGCTGCTTTGTGGAAACCAAAGGCCATGTCATTCCATGGACCAACCCACTCAGTCGCGTCAATAGCACCCGACTGAAGGGCAGTAAATAACTCGCCACCCGGAATGGTTAGCGGCGTGCCGCCCATGCGCTGAATCACTTCCCCAGCCAATCCGGGCATGCGAATTTTCAAGCCTTTCAGATCATCAACGCTATTGATTTCTTTGTTGTACCAACCGCCCATTTGCACGCCGGTATTGCCCGATTGAAACGGAACAATATTGAACGGCGCGTAGAGCTTACGCCACAAATCCAAGCCGCCAGCCTCGTGCAACCAAGCACTCATTTCAGTCGCGTTTAGCCCGAAAGGCACGGCGGTAAAGAACTGCGCCGCGGGTACTTTGCCTTTCCAGTAGTAAGCAGCGGCATGGCCCATTTCAGCCGTGCCTCGAGAAACCGCATCAAACACTTCAAAAGCAGGAACCAGCTCACCCGCGGCATAAAGCTTCACGGTTAAGCGGCCGCCGGACATTTCAGTAATACTTTTGGCTAAGTATTCCGCGCCGGTGCCCAAACCAGGAAAGTTCTTCGGCCAGCTGGTAACCATTTTCCAATTGAACTTCTTTACGGCTTCCTCGCCGGTATCACATTCCTGCGAACTGCTTGAACAGCCGGTGGCAACCACTGCGGCACTTGCCGCCGCTCCCATTCCAAGCTTGCGAACAAAGTCCCTTCTTGAATTAGTATTGTTGTCGGTCATTTTCTGTCTCATATTATTTAATTTGGGTCGTAGAGCGAGCGTGCTCCCAACGGTTGGCGGCGGAAGCGAGGATAGCTCCACCAATATTGTTCTGGGTTGGGCCCTACGCAGCGCTCGACACCTCGATTCAGTGCGGCGGCAGCCACTTCTGGATCGGGGTCATACAGGCCGTCTGGCGCATCGATAAAGTGTATGCGATAGCCATTGCCATGTGGCAACCGCTCTGCCCAAGAAAACACTACCGGCGCCTTGGTACGCTGTGCGAGGCGCACCACTAGAAGTGGCGTATTGGCTGGATTTCCAAAAAACGGGGCAAATACGCCGGCTTCACGTGACGGGTCTTGGTCGGGCAAAATGCCAACCAGCTGCCCTGCCTTTATACCTTTCAGCAATGCTTTTACACCGCTATTGTCCGAAGGGACCAGCTTGGCGCCTAGTCGCTCTCTGCTCTGACGTATGGAAGCATCAAATGGGCCTTTGAGTGGCTTGTACATGCTGGTCATTTGATAATGCTCCGACAGGTACATGCCAAGAACCTCCCAAGAGCCCACATGTGGTGCTGCCAATATCACACCTTGGCCGGCATCAAGGTGCCTCTTTATCTTCTTCTCACCTACTATTTCCACTATCAGCGGCAGAACGCTCGCCGAACTCCTACCAAACCAAATCGGCCCCAATTCACAGAGCATTTTGCCGGTTTGTGAAAAGCTCTTTTTAACCAGCCAGCGCCGCTGCTTTTCGTCTAGATCTGGATAGCAAAGCGCGATATTTTTTTCTGCTACATCACGAGGCTTGTTGGGCGCGTGAGCAATAAGCCAGCCTATCGCTGCGCCGATTCGGTGAGACCAGCGCAGCGAGAACCAAGACAGTATTCGATAGCTTAAGGGAACATACATGGGCGCAGATGATACCTGAGAACTCCACGGCACACTTAACGGCGCAGCAGGCGTAACCACATCCAGATATTTACAAAAGTCGCCAAGGCAGAAGCCACGTAAGTAAACGCCGCGGCCCGCAAAATAGATTTCGCCGCCGGCATGTCGGCATCGGGAATGTAACCGGTTTCTAGTAGCGGCAGAGCACGGTTAAAACTGGCATCCAACTCTGTCGGCAGAGTAACCAGGTGCATTAACGCACCTAAGCCCAAAACCAGAAAGCCACCAAGCGCGGTCAGCAAGCCGGCGGCTGGCACTTTGAGAATCACGATAACTATAGGTGACAGCATCAGCAACGCAGCACCAACCTTCTGCCCCTTGACCACGGTTTCGGCCCAACGAGTTCGAGTTTCCAATGCGGCGTAACCATCGGCATGCTGAATCGCGTGGCCTATTTCATGTGTAGCAACCGTAACCGCTGTGAGCGACCTGCCGTGAAATACCTCTTTACTCAATCCGACCGTCTTGGTGGCAGGATTGTAGTGATCGCCGAGTGAGGTTTCTTCAACGCTAACGCCAGTCAAAGAAAGCCGCTCAACAAAGTGAGCGGCAAGCTCGCCTCCCGTACCGGGGAAATCATCACGCGGCTGGTCATGGCGTTTTAACACCCACTTGACCCACAGGCTCGGGAGATAAAAGCAAGCCGCAAGAAAGGCGATAAGTAGTAGTAAAGGCATGCCCTATTGTATATCGACAATCCGCACCGAATCACCCACTAACGTGGTGATTAACAGATGATCGCCACGTTGTTTTGCCCCGGTGATCGTGTGGCAGAACTCCCCGCTGGGGTCTTGAAGCAGATGAGTGGGCTTTCCGTCTAAGTCCAATCCCAACACTAAGCCGGCGCCTGTTGGCGGCGCCGGCCTCAAGGATTCCGGTATCCGAAGGTAAATATTTCGCGCTGAGGCGCTTTTTTGCAGCGTCTGCAACGCTGCATCACGGCCAGCCGGCAGCCCAAACCAGAACGTGTCAGTGCCGTTAAAGGTTACGTTGTCGGGCATACCAGGAAGGTTGTCGGCGAAGATTTCCATCTGACCGGCTTTGTCGCCTTTCAACCAATAGCGCTGAGTACGATAAGCCCACGTTTCATTGACTAGGAGATACTCGTCGCTGGGGCCTATCGCCACGCCATTGGCAAAGAACAAACCCTCAACAACTACTTTAGTTTCTTGGGTTTCAATGTTGTAGCTCAGCAGCCGACCCGTTGGGCGACCGTCCCACAAATCCAAGAGATGGTCTGCAAAACCGTAGGCACTGGCGTCTGAGAAATACACCATGCCGTCGGCGGTGACATCTAAGTCATCAACAAACGGGATTTTCTCGCCGTTGACTGAATCGGTGAGTACGGTAATTTCGCGAGTGCCGGTTGTGACACGGAGAAGACCCTTCTTCGCATCAGCTACAAACAAGTCGCCCTCATGAATCACCATTCCTAAAGGGCGACCACCGGTGTTGACCAGTTTTACTGCAAGCTTGCCATCGGGAGTAATGGCGACAATATCGCCGTTGTTCAAACCGGTGTACACGATCCCGTTTTGATCAATCGCCGAGGCTTCTGGGCCGTGGCCGATGGGGCCGCCGAACATCTTAGATTTTTGCAGCGCTTGGTTTGGAGCATAAACTCCAGTCATTTCAGGCGGGTCTTGTGGGACAAATTCCACCACCGGATCAACCGAAATTGGCCACGCAGAAAAGTAGACGACTACGACAATAATCAACACTGCCAGTAGTTTTAGAATCGATTTCATCTTTCACTCCTTCTTATTATGAATGGTATAGTTTGCCCGAATTTCCACAAATACTAAGACACTCGGGCGACACAATGGATCTATTCAACTCAATACTAGGAACGCTTAACGGCATTCTCTGGCATAACATTGCACTTTATATAGTGCTCGCCTCAGGAGTTCTGTTCACCTTTTGGAGTGGCTTTTCCCAGTACCGCGCACTAACTCACGGTACCAGAGTCATCACTGGGAAATACGATCAGGAAGGAGGCCAAGGTGCGATCACTCACTTTCAAGCGCTTTCGGCTGCCCTATCCGCCACTGTTGGCCTAGGCAATATTGCTGGTGTTGCAATCGCGATTGCGCTTGGTGGACCCGGCGCGGTGCTCTGGATGTGGATCGTGGGCTTCCTTGGTATGGCGCTTAAGTCGACCGAAGTTACCCTTGCCATGATTCACCGCAATACCGACGATGCGAACAATCCGCACGGCGGAACAATGTGGATTTTGCGTAGAACCGCCGAACAACAAAGCGGTGCATTAAAAGCCTTCGGCCTATTTATGGCAGGTGTTTTCTGCATTTGCGTACTCGCCATGGGGATTACTGGCGGCAATATGTTCCAAGCTTGGAGTGTCGGAGATATAACTCAAACTTACATCGGGGTTCCGCCATGGGTATCTGGCACGATTCTCGCGGTAGTTGTCGGCGTAACAATCATTGGCGGCGTAAAACGGATTGGCCAAGTCGCCAGCCTTATTGTTCCGATCATGTGTGGTATCTATGTGGTGGCCGGTTTATTCGTGGTGTTTTCAAACATCGCCGAATTGCCTAGCATCCTATCGTCAATATTTACCTCCGCCTTTAGCGGCACTGAAGCCCAGGGCGCATTCATCGGCGGTTCCGCTGGCTACGCATTTATGTGGGGCATGAAGCGCGCCTTGTTCTCTTCAGAAGCGGGCATGGGTTCAGCGCCCATCGCTCACTCTGCGGTAAAAACCAGAGAGCCCGTCCGTGAGGGTGTTGTCGCTGGCCTAGAGCCATTTATCGACACCTTGGTTGTCTGCTCGATTACTGCATTTGTGCTGCTTTCGACAGGCATGTGGAATCGTGATGCCGATTTACAATTGAGCACCGCTCCAAGCTTTGAGCAAACGGCCACCTCATGGCAGGCCAGCCCTTCCGTTCTACCCGACGGCCACGGCCTAGGCGAGGGCACTGGCGTATTCCTAATTGCTGCTGCTGACGCTAACGGTGATACCGGCAGTAACCAACTCAAAGTCTCGGGCACGGTTAGCGGCAACCAAGTCGCGTGGAACTCAGGCGACCAGAAAATCCAGCCTACGGTTACCGATAACGGCGTTTATGCCAACTACATCGGCGCCACCCTAACGGCCAAAGCCTTTGATACCTCATTGAGCGGACTTGGCTGGGTAATATTTGTCGCGGTGTGGTTCTTCGCTATCTCCACCATGATTTCGTGGAGCTATTACGGCGAGCAAGCAACCATCTATCTCTTCGGCAACCGCGGCGTGACTCCCTACCGTGTGATTTATTGCCTCCTAGCGATTGTTGCCTGCTCAGGGATTGTTAAAACCACTGTCGAGCTTGATAACATCTCGGCCTTGGGGGCTGGGATGATGCTGTGG
The DNA here is from genome assembly GCA_047614865.1 of Gammaproteobacteria bacterium. GTDB lineage: Bacteria > Pseudomonadota > Gammaproteobacteria > JAPPPA01 > JAPPPA01 > JBLHFB01. Next base: position 19,266 of record JBLHFB010000007.1, read on the forward strand.
GTGAATATTCCCGTAACGCTAATTTTGGGCTACAAAGCCATGTCTGCTTATAAAGCCTATATTGCTCGTCTAAAAGCGGGCGAGTTTGAATA